>JAFYHO010000033.1 GCA_017539125.1 Actinomycetaceae bacterium
AGCAGCAGGCAATGCGTGATGCTGGCGATGATGAAGCGCAGATGCTTGATACCGATTTCGTCGAGATGCTCGAATACGGTATGCCGCCGACCTGCGGCTGGGGCTATTCTGAGCGCAACTTCTGGCTCTTCGAGGGCGTTACTGCTCGCGAGGGTGTACCATTCCCACCAATGCGCCGCGACGATTAGAACATAGTTCACAAAAAGTGCCAAAAACATTGAACTTATGCTTTGGCGCTTTTTTGTTTGGGTCTAAACTGGGCTTCATGAATTATTCCAAAACCAGTATCAATCACCCGTTTCTCGAAGCGCTTGCGTGCTGCGGAGAGTCAGAACAAAAGCAGGCGGTAAAAGAGTTGTATTATAGAGGACAGCTGCCTAGCTCTCGTCCGCGTGTGGTCGCGATTGTTGGCGCGCGACACTCTACGCCATATGGCGAGGAAATAGCATATCGAGCGGCATACGAGCTCGCGAAGAGAAATGTCGTAGTAGTGAGTGGGCTGGCGTATGGCATTGATTCATGTGCGCACCGTGGCTGCTTGGACGCGGGCGGGATAACGATTGCCGTTCTTGGCACGCCAATCGATAAGATCCACCCGCGCTGCAACCTCAAGCTAGCCGAGCGCATTTTAGAAAAAGGAGCAATTATTTCCGAGTATCCGCCTGGCCATGCGACGCATGCCTATGATTTTCAGATCAGAAATCGCATCGTAGCCGGCCTTGCCGACGCAGTTTTGATCGTCGAGGCCTCGCGCCATTCAGGCACTTATGGCACTTATGAAGTGGCTTTGAAGCAGGGCAAAGAAGTCTTCGTAGTGCCCGGAGATACGACGCGCGCGATGTCAACTGGTACGAACGATATGTTACGTCAGGGCGCCCATCCATATCTTGATGTTTCGGATATTATGCTAAGCTTCGGATCGAAGTCCGTCATGCCGAATATCGAGAATCTTGCCGGCCTCCCGCGTGACGCTCAGAACGTCTATGCGGCAATTCAATGCGGTTTCCGCACGAACGAGGAGATTATTGAAGCGCTGCGTATTAGCGCGACGACGCTTAGTGTTGCGACGTCGCTCTTAGAGCTGCGCTGCCTGATAGTTGCGGCCGCCGGTAAATGGTCCATCTCTTAATGCTTATGCTATAATATAGGGCAGATAATCAGGAAGAAAAAATGGCGAATAAAGTCATGATCGTCGGAACTGGTAATGTGGGCATGAGTTACGGCTACGCCCTGATTCACCAGCGCACGAGCGTCAACGAATTAGTTTTAGTAGATATTAACGAAGAAGATGCCGCCGGTGAGGCTATTGATCTTCACGATACGCTTGCTGTGTCTCCAAGCTACCTTAAGATTAGCGCTGGCACCTATGCCGATGCGGCCGATTGCGACATTGTCGCGATTACTGCTGGCGTCCCACAACAGCCAGGCGAAACGCGCATGGATCTTTTGAAGAAGAATGCCTCGATTTTTAAAGACATGATTGGGCAAATTATGGAGTCCGGCTTTGATGGCATTTTCCTCGTCGTCAGCAACCCTATGGATGTTCTAACATACCTAACTTGGCGTTATTCCGGCTTGCCGGCCGAACGCGTTATCGGCTCGGGCACTGTGCTCGATTCTGCACGCTTGCGCTATCGCCTCAGCCAACGTCTTCATATTCATCCAAAGAATGTTCACGCCTACCAAGTTGGCGAACA
>JAFYHO010000034.1 GCA_017539125.1 Actinomycetaceae bacterium
CGGTTTGGGCGATGTCGGCAATGTACTGACCTCCATACCCATCCTCAGGCGTCGGCAAGCCCAAAGCACTGGCAAGCAAAGACTCAGAGAAACGGTCGATTTGGTTACCGTGGTCATTGAAGTAGTATTCGCGGGTTACTGTCGCGCCAGTCGCACTGAGCACGCGCGCCAAACAATCGCCAACGGCTGCCCAACGAGCGCCACCGATATGAATGGGGCCCGTCGGATTGGCAGAGACGTATTCGAGGTTGACGTGCGCGCCCGAATTGGCAGCACTGCGCCCATACTCGAGCCCCGCTTCAACAATGCTGCGCGCCAACTCGCCTGCCGAAGCAGCAGATAGGCGAATATTGAGGAAGCCTGGGCCTGCAATATCGGCTTCGGCGATACCGTCTGTCTCGCGCAGCACCTCGGCGATGAGCTCGGCGAGCTCGCGCGGGTTCATGCCTGCACGCTTGGCGAGCTGCATGGCGATATTGGTCGCCCAATCGCCGTGTTCACGCTTGCGCGGACGCTCAATTTTGACGGCAGGAATATCGCCGTCGATACTAATTTTTCCGTCCTCACGCAACGCGGTAAGGATTCCATGGATTACTTCGCTTAATTCTTCTGGTCTCACGCTGAAAAGTTTAGCCTTTCACCGAGGTCGCGAGGACGTTATAGAGCTAAGCCACAACACGCTACAGCCATGTCAAGCAAAGCGAACTGGTACAGTATCAGGCGAGCCCCAGTAGCTCAGGGGATAGAGCGTTCGCCTCCGGAGCGAAAGGTCGCAGGTTCGAATCCTGTCTGGGGCACTTTCCAACCTAGCTCCCCCGTCGTCAGCTAAATCCCCAGCTCTTGGCGCATGAAAGCGGGGCGGTCCGTCACAATTCCATCCACTCCCCAATCAATCAAACGTGCAGCCGTCTCCACGTCATTAACCGTCCACGCATGAACAGCTAAACCACTCTCATGGGCCGCCCGAATAAGACGCGGAGTTATCACAAATATCCCCTTGAAAGTCAGCGGCAACTGCGCCGCCTGCACACTTCCCCCGTATTTCGCTCCAAAAGCAGGCAAAAGCGAGCGTACAGGGCGCGGCAGCTGAGCACGCGTAAACAACCTCACTGCTTCTGCATTCCCAATCGAGGTGGGAACAGTCGGCATGGCAAGCCGAGCTCGCTTCAACCGTGCAGAATCAAAACTGGCAAGACATACGCGTTCATGAGCTTTCGCCGCCTCGATAGCAGCAAGCACGGGCCCCAGCGCTCCCTCAGTTTTAATGTCGATATTGAAAATCATCTCGGGAAAATCTCGCAGGACTTCGTCAACCCTCATAAGAGGGCGACCGTCACCAGCACACACCTCTTGAAGCTGCTCCCACGTCTGCTCACTAATCATGCCCGCACCATCACTCGTTCGTTCTAAAACAGGGTCATGAAAAATGACAGCAACACCGTCACTCGTAACCTGTGCATCCGTTTCGATATAGCAAAATCCTCCATCACACATGGCTTCAAAAGCCGCGCGCGAATTTTCGGGGTGCTCTAGGGCGCCACCGCGATGAGCAAGGATAATCGGGGCCGTACCACAAGGATAAAGAGGCATAGAATCCACTTTTTGAGAATATCAAAAACTCGCAGGTAAACGCGAAAAACTAGTGACACATTTGTGTCATCTGAATTGCGCCGTGGTTGCGCATGAAAGCAGTCGGCTCAACAGGGGTACCCGAGCTATTGTGCGTCTCGAAATGCAAATGCGCGCCAGTTGATTGCCCAGCACTACCAACCGCACCAATGCGCTCACCAGCGCTAACAGTTTGACCCACACGCACTATAATGTCATTGCGATACATGTGCAGATACGCCGTGTAGAAAACTTCACCGTTGATTTCATGACGGATACGTACCGTGTTATTAACATCGCCGCCAACTTTATCGACAACACCATTAGCAGCTGCATAAACAGGCGTGCCAGCTCGAGAAGCCAAATCCTGACCGCTGTGCATACGAATAGTGTGTGAAATGGGATGGACACGAGTACCGAAAGGAGAAACCATCTTGTACGTTCCTGGCATAAGAGGCCAGACGAGCACATTATCTGTGTTGACATAGGCTGCGCGCAGACCCGTCGCCCCTTCAGTATTGCACATCGGAGTGGTCTGAGCTTCAGTGGCGATATCGTGGGCTACCGAACGCATCTGCGCTGTTTCAGAGCCTGCAAGAGCAGCAGGAACTTCGCTGAAATCTTCGTCTAAATCGGCATCTAAAGAAACCTGGAGCGCAGCGCTGGAATGGGCAGTAGTACTTCCGTCAATATACGTGCTTATAGCAGTCACGCCAGAAAAAGAGGCAATCGCGGCGACTGTGCCGTGCATGAGACTGCGGCGCAAATTAAGTGAAGACGAGGGTTGCATAACGGGCATGACCTCGACAGCCTTCTCTGGCCGAAGAGAACGGACGTCAGTAGCGACAATTGGGGAGGAGGAAAGCTCTAAAGTGTGGAGCTCCGTGGTCACACGAGGTGACATTGAGTGCTTTCCCATGTGCGCCTCCTTGCGTTCATAAGTACCTAACTATTACAGAATGATAACGATACATAACGAAATATACACGATTTGTGACGTAAGTCCCGCGACTAAAGTCCCAGGCGTGTCGTTTTTGCTTTTATTCTGCGTTTATGTCGGAACACCATCCGCCATTACCTCCACTGTGTTTTCCCTCTCCTTGCGTGTCGAATGTTTGCCAGGACACAAAAACGGCGCGCATACCCCTCTTTGTGCTTCAAGCATGAGAGAGTGGGGGCGTGAGTAAACAACGTAAAACAATTTTCTTTATTGGCGACGAACTCGTTGCAGGTTTTGGTGACGCGCGAGGGCTTGGTTGGACTGGCCGCATCATGGCACGTACAGTCAACGACCCCCCTATCCTGTCCATCAACCTTGCCTATCCCGGCGAAGATACAGCACATCTTGTTTTGCGTTGGCAAGACGAAGTTCTCCCCCGCATGAATAACGATGACGATAATCGTCTTGTTATCGGTCTGGGTTCACATGACCTTGACCGCGGGATTTCTATGGCACGTTGCCGCCTACACCTGGCAGATATTCTCGATACTGCCGAGCAGCGTTTCCAGTTGGCACCCTTTGTTGTCGGCCCACCTCCGCGTCGCGATGTTTCAGAGGCTGCCCAGCACGAACTCGTCAAGGTATACCGCGATGTCACCACTCGACGCAATATTCCCTTTGTCGATACCTTCACGCCGTTAATGTCGCATGAACAATGGAATACAGATATGGCAGTTTCTGGCGGATATACGCCGCGTCAAGCAGGCTACGGCCTCATGGCATGGCTTATTTTACATTCGGGTTGGAATACGTGGCTGGGCGTTCCTAGCGTAGAAACTTCCTGACGTCTTTATCGTCACCGTCACCCCAATAGACAGTCTTACAAGCTGCAACTTTTGCGATATATGTGCATTTTCATGGGTATAATGACCCTTGCTACTTGACCCTTAATAGAAAAGGAAACCGTCATGACTCGTTCCTTGAAAACACTCGCCGCTGTTGCGGCTGTTTCCGCCCTCGCCTTGGCAGGCTGTTCGACTTCTGCCGATAATGCTGATAATACAGATATCTCGGCAAATGAGGACATCATCGCAACTGACCTCTCGTCACTTCAAAAGGTTGACGAGGTTGCCGCGCTTGTTCCTGAAGAAGTCTCTAAGGACGGCAAGCTCACAGTCGGCGACAATATCTACTATGCTCCCGCGGAATTCTATGCCGCCGATGGCACGACCGCTCAGGGCTACGATATTGATTTAGCTAAAGCATTGGCTGCCGTCATGGGCCTTGAAGCTGATGTTCAGCAGTCTGAGTTCGACTCGATTCTTCCTGGTATTCCCACCAAGTATGAGATGGGCATTGCTAATTTCACGGCCACTACTGAGCGTCAAGAGAATTACGACATGATTCAGTATTTCGCTGTCGGCTCTTCGTGGGTGGCAGAAAAGGGCAATCCTAAGAATTTCTCTGCTGACGATATCTGCGGTAAGACTGTTGGCGTACAGACAGGTACCGTCCAGGACGAGGCAATTCTTGAGTTGGCCGAAGCTTGCGGTGACAACGCACCGTCGGTTGAGCGTATGGACGAGCAGTCTCAGGTGACGACGAAGCTTGCCGGTGGCCAGCTGGACGCCATGTACTGCGATTCTTCTGTGGCCGATTACGCTGTCGCTCAGACTGGTGACGCTTTGGAAGTTGTTTCTTCTGACGAGGGCACCGATCCGATTGCTGCTGTGACGGAGAAAGACTCTGAGATGACTAAGGCCGTTCAGGCTGCCTTGCAGTACCTCATGGACGAGGGCGTTCTCGCCGATATTTTCAAGACATGGGGTATTAGCGAGAATGTTTCGACTGAGGCAGTTCTCAACCCTGCACAGTAGGTTCTTACTAGTCTCTTAACCCGCCCGACAGGGCAGGAGGAACGTCAATGAGCATTGATAAAGATGATGCTCCTGAACTAATCCGCGCGGTCCCAGTCAAGCACTGGGGCCGCTGGATTAGTGCGGTTGTTGTCGCGATTTTGGCGGCGATGCTCGCCCACGGGCTAATTTATAACGAGAAGTTCCGTTGGGATATTGTTTTTTCTAAGTTTTTTGAGCCGGTTGTGCTGGACGCCGTGAAGTGGACGCTTATTTTGACGGTCGCCGCGATGGTGATTGGCATTGTTTTGGCTGTCACTCTTGCGATTATGCGCCGCTCAGAAAACCCTGTACTTTACTGGGTTGCCATGGCCTATATTTGGTTTTTCCGTGGCACACCGATTTATACTCAGCTGATTTTTTGGGGTTTGCTGGGCACGCTCTATCCGAAGATGTCTCTCGGCATTCCTTTCGGCCCTGAGTTTTTCACTTTTGACACAAATGACCTTATTACTGCTTCGCGTGCCGCGATTTTGGGTCTGGGTTTGAATGAGGGCGCTTACCTGTCAGAGATTGTGCGTTCTGGTTTGAACTCCGTCGACGCGGGCCAAGAAGAAGCCGCACGCGCTCTCGGCATGAAGCAGGGGCAGATTTTGCGCCGGATTATTATCCCGCAGGCTATGCGTGTCATCGTACCACCGACCGGTAACGAGACGATTTCCATGCTCAAGACGACGTCCCTCGTAACGGCTGTTCCTTTCACTTTGGATTTGACGGCTGCAATGCGTCGCCTTGGCTCTAACTCGTTTTTACCTATCCCCTATCTTGTGATTGCCGCCTTGTGGTACCTCATCATCACCTCGATTCTTATGGTGATTCAGTCGCGCATTGAGGCCTACTACGGCAAGGGCGTCCAAGATACAAATGTTCGCACGACGAAAATTCAGGCCCGCAAGCAGCGCGTTTCGCGTCAGGCGGCACTTAATGCTGCACATACAACGCCTGATACGAACTTGGCAGAATGGACTCCGTGATCGATATGGCGATGGTAGAGATTGAGCAGGTGCATAAGTTTTTTGACGATTTGCATGTTTTGCGTGGCGTTTCGATGACGGTGGACAAGGGCGAGGTGTGCGCGATTC
>JAFYHO010000035.1 GCA_017539125.1 Actinomycetaceae bacterium
CATAACTGCGTCGCTACAGTCTCGTAAAAACAAGCTTTTACGGACCTTTCGCTCCTCGTTATGGCGATCTCCCAACTAGAGATTGCTTCGGTCAGCCTACGGCTTCCCTCGCAACGACGAGGCAGAGAAGGCAACAGAAAAGGGAGCTAGTTTCTCTGGGAGCCGCGTGGGTGAGCCTTGCGAGCACGTATAGAAGGTGAGCACCAGAGAAACCAGTTCCCTCTGCTCGCATACTAACCCAACATAGGACTAAAGTCTTAGGTTTTATGTAGGAATTCTTAAAGGTAAAGATTCCTATACTTTTCTTATAGAAAAGCCTTAATCTTCCTCGTCATTGCGAGTGAGCGTAGCGAGCGCGGCAATCTCTAGTTCCCATATCGCTATCTTGAGATTGCTTCGGTCAGCCTACGGCTTCCCTCGCAACGACGGGGAGGCGAGTTAATCTTGCACGGAATTGAGGATGTCCAAGACGTCCGCGTGGAGCAGAGAGTTCGTCGCCACGGCGCTGTCACCCCACGGCCCTTCTTCGCCGTCCAAAGACGTAAAACGCCCGCCTGCCTCCGTCACGATAGGAGTCAGAGCAGCCATGTCGTAGAGATTCAATTCTGGCTCGCAGGCAATATCCACCACGCCCTCGGCGACCATCATATAACTCCAAAAATCGCCATAAGCGCGCGTGCGCCAGCACTGTTCACCGAGACGCAAAAAGGCGCGAAGCTGCGAACGCTCAGCCCTGAATACCATAAATAAAACTGTGAATCAATCCCAAGGTTACGGATGTTCTCTGAGGATTGTGTAAGTTTTTTCGTTGCCAGCTATTGTCATGCAATGTTCGGTTGCCTCCAGCGTCACCGATTCCGGGATTCCATAAATAGCGGTTTTTGCTGCGTTAATTGGAGGTTCGACATATTTTTCAATGAAAGTAGCCATACCGACCTCTGCATTGTTTTTGAGCAAGTCCCACGCATCGTCACCTGTAGCACTCTCGCCACCAGCATTTGCGTATGCCTTTTGAAGTTCAGTTAATCTGTTAGATGGGGTAGGATCAAAGACAATGAGTACTGGAGTGAGTCCTGCTGCTTGCGCTTCCATAGGGAATGAAAGCTCTTCCGCAAAACGACCTTGGCCGCTTGCTGCGATAGTCATTCGCATTTTTAACTCGTATACTTTTTGCGTATCTTCAACGTAGCAATCAATTTGTCGCCCATCATTAGTCGGAACGCCGTGGGCATCAAGGCGGTGTACTACTGAGTTTTTTGAACCCATTTGTACGCCACCAAGGCATGATGCCACGATTGGTTCAAATAGATAACCTGTTTCTTGGGCGCTTCGATTGTCTAAATCAAATGTTAACTTCCGCCACATCATCCATGAGAAGAGAAGGGAAGAGTCCGTATTTCCGTACTCCAGTAAACATCGGGGGCCAATTTGGTCAGCCGATGGGAATTGTTGTTGGCGTAAGATTCGTAGATATTTCGTCCTACGACGGTATAGCGCAGAGAGATTAGTAAGATAAAGGTAATCTGGTGAATCCAGATTGCCAATACCAGCTTCCATTAAAATGTCATACGCCATCTCAGGGGTACGAATGTTCAGTTGTGATATCTCGTTTGGCCCAATTTCAAAAAAAGGTTTTTGACTAACTAAGTATAAATCTTGCGACAACCATTCGGGAACATCATTTTTATGTAAATCGAGATGTGTTATTGCTGTAAGTAGAGCAACTTCTTGTGGCGATATTTCTACCAGTGTGTCACCTTGTCCATGACGAGCAAACTGTGCATAGAACCTTTTTTGAGATCCATTCAACTTTCTCACGGTTTAACCTCCTAAAATAGTGTTTGCTGACTATTTGTCAACAGGGTTTCAAGTTTTTTCTCTGTTCGTACTAGTGCTGGGCTACGCGCTTCAGCTTTTGTCAGAACATACTCTACGAGACTAGCTTGTACAGTGTGAGATGGGGACTCGTCAGCATGTAAAATTGAGTTGGCTATTAGCTCTGCAAATACTGGTGGGACTGCATTGCCTATCTGTAGTATGCGCTCGTTACGTTTTCCTGTGAAAACAAATGAGTCAGGGAATGTTTGTACGCGTGCGCACTCGCGAATGGTAAGCATACGGTTTTTTTCTGGGTGTACAAATTCGCATGGAGAAGCACTTGTAATTGTTAGGCATGGTTCGTCATACACAAGTCTTTTTAGTCCTGAGGGGGCCCCTCCGCGCTTTTCGGATGGAATACCATCTATCACTCTTCTATGGGAACGGCGTTTGAAGGATGCATGTTGAAGTTCGGGCGGGAGATCTTTCATTGATTGTCCTTGTTTAAGTTTCACAATCCTTTCGAGCTTTATTCCAGTTTCTTCAGACGGAACTTGATCGATGCTTTCATCGGTAACATCTTGTAAATCAAAGATTGCGTTACGTAAAGTTACCGAGGCTCTTCTGTAAATCTGCCCAGAAGCTGGTGTTGTTGGCTCAGGAAATTTGTATGCCTTACCTTCTCGGTTCCCTATGATTATTACGCGCTTTCTTCTTTGTGGTATCGAGTATTCCTGCATGTATATCTTACGGATATAGATAGAGTAGCCGAGTTCTATCATGCGTTTTACTGTCTCATAGAGGTATTCGCCTTCAGCTGTGGTGAGTATTCCTTCGACGTTTTCCATAACAAACCAACGAGGTGAAAATTGCTTGAGGGCATCGACATAGTTGCTGATAAGTTTATTACGAGGATCGTCCCAGAACCGTGTGCCTGCAGATGTAAAGCCTTGGCAAGGCGGTCCACCGATAATAATGTCAGGACTATATTTTTGCGTACCTAACGATTCAGAGATTTTAGCAAAGTTACAACATGATAAATCGAGAATTGAGGCGCCACCAAGGTTCTTGTTATACGTATCCACTGTTGCAGCATGATTGTCAAATGCGGCAATAATGTCAAAACCCGCATTACGAAATCCTAAATCCATGCCTCCAGCACCAGAGAACAGACTAATTGCCTTCATTTGTCCACTTTCTATCTAACGGCATCTTAATTATCTTATGCGTGAGCTAATCGTCGAAGTTGATATCTACTTCCGCGGCGTTGTATATGTCGATGCGGTTTTCTACGTCGACACGGTTAACAATCCATCCGCGTAACGAACATTTATGTATGAAGTCGTCAATTCGATTAACGCCATTGATCTCCTTGAGAGTTACAACTACTCCAAAGTTCATTCCCCTACCGTTTTTCTCATCATCCCGTTCTGTTGTGCGTATCTTGATGCCCCATAGACCAGCGTTGTATGACTTGCGCGCGCGGTTTCCTTTTTTGAGTACCTCTCCAATATGTTTAACGTTATCCCATTTGCGGTAAAGAACGCGGGCCTCTCTTTCGTAAAGTTGCGCTCCTTGTTCACCTTGCGGGTTTTTGTTGAGCGATTGGATTTGGTTTTTATCGTTAATACGCCCGAAATGAAGATCCATTTCTGTGGATGTATAATCGACACCTTGACGGCGATCACACTTAGGAAAATAGCACATTGTGGCCCGAGCAATATAGGGATGGGTGCCGTTGTTAATTGGCACAGGTATTCCGTAGTGGTAAGTCTCGTAGTCTTCAGATGTTCCAGTGATAATGAATCGAATTTCGTCATCCGAAGAACCTAGAATATTAGTGATGTGTTGAGGTACACGTCCATAACCCATGTAGGGGTTATCGTCAAAGTTCCATCCAGCAGCGGAATCAATTATGAGTGCTTTTGCTATTTCGCGAGGTAGGTTTATTACTTGCATTAGGTAGGCCATTTTTCGAGCGATCCAAGGAGCTGCAAATGAAGTGCCGGAACTCCAAGCGTCACCAGTTGGAGTGTAGACATGCATTCCCTTGTCGCTGTCGCCGCCGACACAACAAATATCAGGTTTCTTGAAGAAGGAAAGTACAGGTCCTTTTCTGGAGTAACTAGCGCTAGAGCCATCAAAGGTAGTCGCATTGACAACAATTGAATTGATAGAATCGGCTGGTGCGCCAATTTTTATGGAACCATCAGGTCGATTTTTGTTAGTCCCAGCAATAATGAATACGATGTCATCGAATTCGGATTGTAGCTCATCAAGAATTGCCGCTTCTGGCGAGACAAAATTACGGGAAACTCCAATTGGAGATCCAAGAGATATGTTCCAAACTTTAATATCTCGGTTAGTTCTTACAATGCCACGGATACTTCGCATTATGGCAAACGAACTGAATCTGCTAGCTTTAGCTACACCAAAGTGTCGGACTCGGAATCTACCACAACCGTCATCTAATGTTGGGTTGAGGCGCGGTCCATCGACAATAAGTGAAGATATGGCAGTGCCATGATTCTTGTCTTGTGGTTCAATTTCGTTAGGTTTTAGGACGTATGGTGATTCTGGGGTATCAACCCAAGAAGAGAAGTAGACTTGATTGTCAAATGCGGTGTCAATAACTCCAATAGTAGGTTCATTTGTAGGGTCTGCAATTGTTGCTGGTTTTTGTGACTCAACTGGAAACTGTTCGATTTCTATTTGATTCAAATCTTTCACGACCATGGAAACAAGGTAAGGATACTGATTAACTAACCGTTTATATTCATCGGGAGTAAGGCGCATTGCATTTCCAAGGATGCGTTCAGAGGTAATTGTGAAACCAAGGTCGTGCATAAAAGAGATGAGATCTTGATAGCCGATGTCATAGATTGTTACGAGGGTTTCACCATCGATGGTTTCTGGATTATTTTCAATACCGAACCTATCGACAAAAAATGCGTCACGTAGGCATTGAGAGAAGGTAGTTTTCGAAATGTCTTTTATGGTTTTTCGTAGACCGTTTTTTTGAAGTGTTTTAAGTTTGTCGTGGTTCATTGAGCCATCGTAATCTGATTCTAGGATTTCTGCGCATCGTTTTAGTAGCGCGATACTGTTGTCAATAGTGTCCACGTTGACACAGTGAGTAATTACGTGTTTTGGGTTAAACTCGTCTCCTATGAACTTTGCTCCAACGACCGAGGCGGAAGCGGGTTTGTTTGTGCTGAGGAGCTTACGTATGCGATTACTTTTTGCAACTACAGTTTTGTAGTAGACGCTGATGAGCGGGTCAAATGGGACTGTTTGAGTGGACCAGTATTGTTTTATCTCCTTGAGATTTTCAATCAGTGAGTAGAGTTTGTCAGAGTTGATGACGCCTTTAGATGGTAAGTTGACAGCGCCAGGGCGAGGTGCTCGATTGTATTGGAATTGTCCTTTTAGTTGGAGGATATTATTCATTGTCGATTCCCTTCAGTTCGCGGGATACTGTGCTACGTGGCATATTGGCAAGTGTGGCAATCTCTCTGATTGTGAAACCGTGGTTGCGCATGGCGGCAAGGTCACTTAAAGAAACGTCGGGGCGCACCACCGAGTAAAGTCTGCGTAGGTAGTCGAACTCGTCTCCAGGATTACTGAAAGCTATGGAGGATTTGAGCATATTTTGTAGTTCGCCTGGATAAGGTAATTTAGGCATTAGAGAAATAATTTTGCGGAACAGACGCATATCTCGCCCAGCATATTTGAATCGTGTAAGCAAGCTGTCCATGGTTACACTCGCAATTTCTAGAAGATCCTCTTTTGAGTACCGGTCAAAGTCAATGGTTGTGTCAAATCTGCGTATTAATGCCTTATCGAGTGAGCTATAAAGGTTTGTAGTTGCGATAAGTATAACTTTGTTGCCGATGGAGTCGAGTTCTTTGAGGAAGGTGGATGTTGCCCGTCCCATTTCTCTCACGTCGTATTGGTTGATGCGGTCGAGTGCTAATGCGTCAATCTCGTCAAAAAGAACGATTACTTTCTCGGGATGTAGCAAAGAGGTAATGCTAGTGAATAAATTGTGGATGTTTTTGGCTGTTTGGCCTAACTTGCTATCAATAACAGAATTAAAATCGACCGTATAGACATCTCTGTTAACGATGCGTCCTATTTGTTTGGCGGTTTCTGTTTTACCTGTGCCTGGAGGTCCTTGAAATAGGAACTTGTTTACGCCAGCATCGTGTCCGATAGCATTGATGATGCCAGCCACATCATTTGAGATACTTTCTGGAAGAGGGAGTGGAGTTACTGGTAAGTCTAACTTATGGAAAAATTCCAAACTGCCGTCAGTTGATTGCGGAAAAAAAGTGTTTGCGTCTGACATAAGTGACATGATGTATTCGGCTAGCTTGTAATCACCAGCCATGTCGAAGTCTCGTGCAATGTCGTATGCTTCATTACGAAAAGCTGAATTGTTGTTTTCGGCATGGTAGCGAATTAGATTTATGACACTACGTTTTTTCATGGATTATAGCCTCCTTTACCTCAATAGACATTGTAGGACAAATATACCATATTTGGGACATAAAACTACAAATAAGGTTCGTAGTGCGAGTTACATCAAAGGTAGCTGTGTTTGGAAAATCTAACTAATAAAAGATGAATTCTGGGTGTGTGAGACACTTTTAGCGAGAGACTGAGGAAATCTTGGTATATGAGAGATGTGTGTGGTGCAGTGGAATAGGTTTGCGAGTTAAATTTCAAAACTATGAGGATGATTTTGCGGAAGAAAACAAAAAAGTTATCTCCCCTTAATCTTGCACAGAATCTAGGACATCTAAAACGTCCGCATGGAGCAAAGAATTGGTCGCCACAGCGCTGTCACCCCACGGACCGTCCTCGCCGTCCAGGGACGTAAAACGCCCACCAGCCTCCGTCACGATAGGCGTAAGAGCAGCCATATCGTAGAGATTCAATTCCGGTTCGCACGCAATATCGACCACGCCTTCAGCGACCATCATGTAACTCCAAAAATCGCCATAAGCGCGCGTGCGCCAGCACTGCTCACCAAGGCGCAAAAAAGCGCGAAGCTGCGAACGCTCAGCCCAGCCACCCAGCGAGGAATAGGAGAGCGAAGCATCTTCGAGATGCGTCACCGCGCTGACGTGCAAAGACTTTGGCGCTTGCCCGCGCACGCTCACATGTGCCCCCAAATCTTTCGCGCCCCACCAGCGACGCCCCAAAGCAGGCGCAGAGACGACGCCGAGCACCATCTCGCCGTCCTCCTCCAAGCCCAACAGCGTTGCCCACACTGGCACGCCACGCACATAATTCTTCGTCCCGTCAATCGGGTCAACAATCCAGCGCCGCCCAGAATAACCCGCAGCGCCGCCCTCTTCCTCGCCATAGACCGCGTCACGGGAACGAAGCGAAGAAAGCATCGAGCGCACCACGCGCTCGGCAGCCTTATCGGCGTCAGAAACCGGCGTCAAATCAGGCTTCGTCTCCACCTTCAAATCATCAGCCTGAAAGCGCGAGCGGGTCACTTCATCGACGCGGTCAATAATCGAATGGGCAATTGACAAATCATCAGCAAGTCGAGGCACGGCTTTTCCTTTCGTGTGGTCGGGCGGTTGCCGCTTAAGGCAATTCTGCCTCTTTTACGCCGCCGAAGGCGCTCACCACTCCGTAAGGCTGAGCAAAGAATCCAGCAAACGTCGATAGGAAGCTAGGCGCGCGCCCATTCTTTCGTCCGTGACGGTATCCAAAGCGCACTCCGGTTCGCTCGCCGTGTGGGTGCAGCCGCGCGGGCAGCCCTCGTCCGCAATCTGTTCCAAATCAGAAAAACCGCGCAGCACATCGTCTGGGCTGATATGCGCCAAGCCGAAAGAGCGCACGCCGGGAGTATCAATAATGCGCCCGCCTTCTCCCGAAGCTGTGGGGGGCAGGGCAAGCGAAACAGCCGATGTGGAGGTATGCCGCCCTTTGCCCGTCACCTCATTGACGTGGCCTGTTGCCCTGTCAGCGTCAGGAATAAGGGCGTTAATCAGGGTCGATTTGCCGACCCCCGAATGTCCAACGAGCACGCTCTCATGACCGTGTAGGCGCTGGCGTAGGGCGTCTACACCCGAATCACTGTCATCGGAAGCGTCACCGTCACCGGAAACCTGCGCTCCCAGATTCGTCACGAAAATCTCCAAGCCGAGCGGCGCATAAAAATCGGCAAGCTCAGAAGCCGAGCCTAAATCGCTTTTCGTCACGACAAGCAGGGGAGTCATGCCTGCGTCATAGGCGGCAACGAGACAACGGTCAATCATGCCGTGGCGCGGCTCAGGCTGGGCGACAGCACTAACAATCGCCAGCACATCAGCATTAGCGACCAGCGCTTTTTCCTTGTCACTGTCCTCAATCGAACGGCGAAGCAGAGTTCGACGCTCCTCGATAAGCACCACACGTGCCAAAGTATCTTTGCGCCCCGAAACATCGCCACTCACGCGCACGCGGTCGCCGACTACGATTGCTCCGCGCCCAAGCTCGCGCGCCTTGACAGCGGTCACTTCTGTGCCCGATGTGCCCGCTGTGCCCGAGCCGTCCTCCATGAGCAGGCGATAGCGGCCGCGGTCAACCCCCGTCACCATTGCGCGCGGGCACTGCGAGTAGTCAGGGCGAATCTTGGTGCGCGGACGCGATGACTTGCCTGGGCGCACTCTCACGCGAGTATCGTCTGTGCCGATATCACGCCTCATGCCGAGTGCTCCGCCTGTTCAACATCAACACTCGAAGGGCGTATCTCGCTCGCCCCGCTTGTCATCTCGCCCCACATCTGCGCGAATTGCGGGAAAGTCTTAGCCGTTGTGGCAATGTTTTCTATTTCGACACCCGGCACGCGCAAGCCAATAATCGCCCCGAATGTTGCCATGCGGTGATCCTTGTAGGTGTGCAAGCGGGCGGGGTGTAGCGGCGCAGGCCCAATATGTAAATCGTTCTCGGATACCTTCGCCGTACAGCCGAGGCGCTGAAGCTCGCACTCGAGCGCTGCCAAGCGGTCAGTCTCATGCCCGCGAAGCTGAGCAATATTGCGCAAAACGCTCGGCGTCTCGGCAAAAGCACACACCGCAGCGACAGTCGGCACAAGCTCGCCAACATCGTGCATATCCATGTCAATACCGCGGATTGTCGAGCCGCCACGAAGCTCATAGACACCGTCACGAAGCGAAGATTGACCACCCATTCCCTCAAAAATTGCGCGATAGAAAGCTCCCGGCTGTGTCGTCTCCTGCGGATAATTCGGAATACGCACCACTCCGCCAGTCAGCATAGCGGCGGCAAGGAACGGACCAGCATTAGACAAATCAGGTTCAACGCATACCTCGCCAAGGCTCGGCGTACCAGCGTGGACAATCCACTGCGATGAAAGTGAAGCGGGGGAGGAGACGTTATCGAGAGAGTAAATATCACTGAACGTCTCCACAGTTATTCCGGCTTTACGCAGCACGTCAACCGTCATCGCCAAATGCGGGGTCGAGGGAATTGTGTCCCCATGATGACGGATATCGAGACCGGAGGGAGTGCCGGGGGCGGCAAGCATAAGTGCGGAAATGAATTGCGAGGAAGCCGAAGCGTCAATATCGACGACGCTTCCCTCAATACCGTCCGCGCCCGCGCCGTAAATATCCAGCGGCAGCACATCTTCACCGTCTGCGTCCTGCGAAGCTTCGACACGCACTCCCAACTGGCGAAGCCCGTCAACAATCGCACCCATAGGGCGCTGGCGTGCCCCCTCATCGCCATCAATATGCACAGTGCCCTTGGCAAGCATTGCCAGAGCGGGAATAAAACGCATGACTGTACCAGCAAGCCCCACATCAATATTTCCGCCATGCAAAGGGGCGGGCGTAATTGTCGTGACGTCCTCGCCCAGATCGACGTGTGCACCCATGCTTTCAAGGGCGTGCGCCATGAGGATAGTATCGCGGGCAATCAGGGGAGTGTGGATGCGAGTGGGCTCGGCGCACAGCGCTGCCAGGGCAAAGTAGCGGTTCGTCAGCGATTTTGAGCCGGGTATGACGACGGTGGCGTCGATAGGGTTTGGCATATAGGGTGCTTGCCAAACCTCACCGCGCTCGCGGTTTTCCTTATCCTCAGGCCTCATGGTTTCTATCCTGCCAGTTTCGGCGCTTTTTCGCACCTACTGTGCGCTATCCGCATTACCTTTCCCGTCGTCGCGAGGGAGCCCCTAGCCGTCGTTGCGAGGAGTGAGCCTTGCGAACGACGCGGCAACCTCGGACGCGAAGCGTCCGCAGTCCCACATTGCCATACACCACTCGAGATTGTTCGTTCGCTTCGGTCGTTTCACTCCCTCGCAATGACGGGAGTGAGGTGGTGACGAGGTGTAAAATAGGACGCGATGAATACTGAAAGTACTACCGCCCTGGCGGAAGAAACCGACAACGTAGGCGCGGCTATTGCCACGGATGAGACCGAAGCTCAGCGTGCCCGCAGGTTCGAGCGTGAGGCTTTGCCCTACCTCGACCAGCTCTACGGCGCGGCCATGCGCCTAACCCGCAACCCCCACGACGCTGAAGATTTGGTGCAAGAGACGTACGCGAAAGCTTTTGCAAATTTCCACCAGTATCAAGACGGGACGAATCTCAAGGCGTGGCTCTACCGCATTTTGAACAACACCTTTATTTCCAACTATCGCAAGGCTCAGCGCCGCCCGAAGGAGACTGATTCTGCGGAAGTCGAGGATTGGCAGGAGTTTCAGGCGGCGTCACATTCGTCGAGTGGTTTGGCGTCGGCAGAAGCGGAGGCTCTCGATAATCTTCCCGACTACGAAATCCGCGAAGCCTTGGCGCAGCTGCCCGAGGATAGGCGTTTGGCGGTTTATTTGGCTGATGTTGAGGGATTCTCTTATCAAGAGATTGCCGAGATTATGGACAGTCCTTTGGGGACGGTCATGTCGCGTCTGCATCGCGGCCGCCGCCAGCTGCGCGATTTATTGGCTGATTATGCGCGAGATTTGGGATATATCAAGGAGGAGCAATGAGTGATATGGAAGCACGCCGCGCTCAAATAGAGCGCCTTGTGCGTGAGGTTGGCTGTACCGATTCGGACTGCTCATGCGAGGAGTTTGCCGAGCACCTTTTCGAGCTTCTTGACGCGGAAATGCCCGAGGAGCAGGCGCGCAGGCTTGACGCTCATGCGGCCGATTGTGTTCATTGCACGGATTTGTCGGAGGCAGAGAAGCATTTGCGTGAGTTGCTGCGCGAGGCGTGCTGCGGACAGGCTGCTCCTGATTCTTTGCGCACGCGGATTGTCGAGCAGTTCTCGTTTGTGTCCAAGGACGATTCGTCGCAGGTGGCGTATTCGCGTACAGAGTTTCGTTCCTCGTGACGGTGACGGTGCTGACGACGGTTACGGTGACCCGTTCTTGTTGTGGTGCTAACGAAGGAAGCATGAGGGGCGCACTTTTGCTATAGTGTGGGAGTCCTAAGAGAAATGGAGAAATCATGAGTAAGCGCGGTCGCAAACGTCGTGCTCGGGCAGGAAAGTCCGCCAATCACGGCAAGAGGCCAAATGCCTGAGAATAAGCCCTGATGTGTTCCACATCGGGGCTTCTTTTTAACTGGTCAGGATGTTGTCGAGGATGGGGGCGTAGAGGTCGATAATTTCGCTCTCGCTCATTGAGGCAATCGGTTCGAGCTTTATCAAATAACGCAGGGAGAGAATCTGAAAAATAATGCCGGTGGCGACACTAGCGCGCGTCTGAGGATTTTTTCCGCCCAGAGTGCGGGCGACGGGTTCAATGATTTCGTCGCTGAGCCACGTGCGGAATGTTTCGAGAGTTTCGGGGGATTCCAGCAAGGATGCGAGGAGTAGTTTGCTTGCCGATTCGGAGGATTCTGAGAGATTCCACTGTTCGAAAAGCGCAGTCAAAATGCGCTTGCCGGCACCGTCAAGCCTCGGCCCTACTGCTTGCATAACGATTTCGCTCGGATCGCGCGGAAGTGACATCGACTCCCTGAACAACCCCGTTTTTCCGCCGAAATAATAGGCGACCAACCCTGGGTCAACCTGAGCCTGCTCAGCAATATCTTTAACGGTGACGCTATTGAAACTTTTTTCTGAAAACTGTTGACGGGCAGCGTCAAGAAGTTTCTCGCGTATCTCTCCGCGTTTGGCGCGCGGGCCACGATTCTTGCTATCGGACATTATTCCTCCACGTGCTTCTACCTGCCGCAGTAGCACGGGCGGCGTGCGGACGGCGTGCAGATATCTGTTTCTCATTATTCACGCCGTAGGGTGCACATGTGGTGCGATTCGGGAAATAATTTCATGATTTTTCATTTTCTGCTACGCGTGTCGCCACTTTTCCCCGTGATAACTAGGGAAACAACACCACATTTTCCTTAATTTCATTCTCTAAGAAATTTCTCTTTTTTCCTGTAGGGTGTACCTGTAAACCGAGGAGGGGTCATGAGTAATGCGCTCTATCGTCTAGGAATTGATATCGGGTCGACAACAGTCAAAGCCGTCATGCTTGACGAGAACGATACACCCGTGTTTCAGGACTACCGTCGTCACAATGCTGACGTCCGTAAAGAGCTCGCTCGCCTCATCGCAGACATCAGCGCCGAACACCCCGATGCCAACGTCCTCAGCGCTATCACTGGCTCCGGCGGTCTCTCGGTTGCTCACAGCCTCGATATTCCTTTCGTCCAAGAAGTTATCGCAGAAACCGAAGCGACTCGTCTGCGTCACCCAGATATTGACGTTATCGTCGAGCTTGGGGGAGAGGACGCAAAGCTCACCTACCTGCACCCCACTCCCGAACAGCGCATGAATGGTTCGTGTGCTGGCGGCACGGGCGCATTCATCGACCAGATGGCCACTCTGCTCAAGACGGACGCTTCTGGTCTGGACGCTTTAGCCGAAAACTACGAGACGCTTTACCCGATTGCTTCACGTTGTGGCGTTTTCGCTAAGTCGGACGTTCAGCCGCTTATCAATCAGGGTGCGGCGCATGAAGATTTGGCGGCCTCGATTTTCCAGGCTGTTGCTACCCAAACAGTCGCCGGCCTTGCCTGTGGCCGCCCCATTCGTGGAAATGTCATGTTCCTCGGCGGCCCGCTCCACTTCTTGCCGCAGCTGCGCGAAGCCTACAAACGCATTCTTCCCGATGTGGAGTCTTTCTTTACTCCGCCCCACGCGCAACTCTATGTTGCCCTCGGTGCGGCAATTTTGGCAGGCAACGGCGGGCGCGCAGGTGGCCAGGCACGCCCAGCTGGGGCGCGCGATTACAAGCCCCGCAAACTTGACGATTTTGTGGAGGCCCTTGAGCGCACCGACAATATCGAAATGCAATCGCGCCGTATGCGTGCCCTCTTTGAAAACGAAGAAGAGCGCGCAGAGTTTCACGAGCGCCACTCCCGTGATGCCATCGCTTCCAAGCCCACTAGTGAGGCCCGCGGGGATTGCTTCCTCGGCATTGACGCAGGCTCGACCACTATTAAAGCCGTCCTTATTGACGGTGACGACGATATTGTCTTCACCCATTACGCCTCGAATGAGGGCGACCCTGTCGCCGCGGGCATCGAAATCGTCCGCCGTATCCACGAAGAACTTCCCAGCCAGGCGCGCATAGCCCGTTCCTGCGCTACGGGCTATGGCGAGGGGCTCGTCAAGACTGCTCTCGGTCTGGACGAGGGCGAAATCGAGACAATGGCTCACTATCGCGCCGCTGAATACATCAGCCCAGGTGTCACCTCCGTTATCGATATCGGCGGGCAGGACATGAAGTACCTGAAGATTCGTGACGGCGCTGTTGATTCGATTGCTGTCAACGAGGCGTGCTCCTCTGGCTGCGGCTCGTTCTTGCAGACCTTCGCCGAAACAATGGGAACGGATGTCTACACCTTTGCCAAGAACGCTCTGGCG
The DNA here is from genome assembly GCA_017539125.1 of Actinomycetaceae bacterium. Taxonomy (GTDB): domain Bacteria; phylum Actinomycetota; class Actinomycetes; order Actinomycetales; family Actinomycetaceae; genus RUG11864. The sequence goes on from JAFYHO010000035.1 coordinate 13,726, forward strand.
GCGACCAGTCCTGTCGATTTGGGTACGCGCTGTACGGTCTTTATGAATTCCTCGGTCAAGCAAGCCCAAAAAGAGGGCGCGAATGTTGGCGATATTTCTGCGGGTTTGTCCTACTCGGTCGTGCGCAATGCGCTTTACAAGGTCATCAAGCTCAAGGATGCTGACGATTTGGGCGAGAAAGTC
>JAFYHO010000036.1 GCA_017539125.1 Actinomycetaceae bacterium
ACGGTGGTTCGTGGTTCGTGGTTCGTGGCTCGTGGTTCGTGTCCCGCCATTGCTACAACAATCATCAACTACGAAAGTTTTGAATCGGAAGTCGGGAATTTGCTGCTCGCCGGCGAGCGAGCGAAGCGAGCCAGCTCGAAAGCACTCTCCGTGCCTTCGTGCCTCAGGAACCTCCGTGTTTCAGCGCCGCAGGCAAAAGACGAGAAACAGGAAACGGGAATTGATTCGCGGCTCGACGGTGCGAAGCATAGGCGGAACGGTAGTGGGATGCGCCCGTCGCGAAGCGATCGGGTTGCCCGAAGGAGCGAGATGCACCTGCGGCGAAGGCGTCAGGTCCCCCGACGAGCAAAGCGAGGAGCTTTCGCGCAGCGAAAGTCGCAAGAGCCCGCGTCGACATGTCCGGGGCCGAGGCTAAAGCCTACCGCCCGAGCCACGAGCTCTTTGTCGTTACAAGTCGTCTGCGCCGCAGGCGCAAGTAAGCAAACAAGCCGTCCATTGCTGGACGGCCTGTTTAGGGATTAGTACTTAGGGGTTAGGGGATAGGGGATAGTACTTAGGGGTTAGGAGTCAGTAGTTAGTTTAGAGTTTAAAGTTTAGAGTTTAGAGTTTAGAGTCGGAATCGGGAATTGGGAATCGGGAATTGGTAGGGCCAGGGGTCAGGGGTTAGTTTATAGTTTTGAGTTTAGAGTTTAAAGCACCAATTCCCAATTCCCGTTTCCCAATTCTCATTTTGAGTTGTCTCGCGTTGCTCGCTCACCGGGGAGCACGAACCACGAGTCACGAACCACGAGTCACGAATTCCCATTTCCCAATTCCCGTTTCCCAATTCCGAACTTTACTCAGCGGCACTTCAACGCCAGAGTGCTTGTCCCTGTCGGCTATCGCGAGCAGATTGCCCTGCTCCTGAATACTTGTCTCATGCGGCTTCAACCAACCAAACTTATGCCAATCTTGCAAGCTCATCTTCATCCCCCCTTAGGAAAATCTTCGGAGACGCCATGACCGCTTTCAGGAAATGGTCTCCAGCAGAAATACGCCGCTTAAACTCCTCGGCCGCAATGACATACGGGTTGACCTCGATCCCGATCTTGTTTGCGACTTCACTAGCCCTCGCCGCTGTCTTTCGCAGCCCCTCCCTGCCGATTACAAACACATCATAGTCGCTATCAGCCCTCTCCTCCCCCTTGGCACGAGAGCCATAAATGAACACGACGTCGTTCTCGCTGTCGGCAAAAGCATCTTTCAACACATTCTCCGGTCCGGAAGTCTTCGCGACCAATTCAGACAGCGGAGCATACAGCGGCGAATCCACATTGGCCAGGTAGTCAACCCGGTTGCCGTCACGCTCCTCCCGCAAGAGCCCTATCTTCACCAATGCCTTGGCTTCACGCATCAGACTTGGTGCGCTCAGACCGACATTGCGGGCAAGTTCGCGTATGTGAACCCTGCGCTGCCTGCCGTCAAGCAGCGCACTCAGCAGTGCGACCTTGCCTTTTGACCCTATTATAGTATCAAGAACCACTCGATTCCCTTTCGGTGCTTTAAAAGCATCAATCGTTGCTTTTCAGGCAACGCGCGTATTCTACCATTATATTGTCTGCGGAGTCAATGGTGGAATTAGTCAAATAGGGGTTAGTAGTTAGTTTAGAGTTTAGAGTTCAAAGTCAATCAGACAATTCCCCTAGCCATGTAGTCCTACTA
>JAFYHO010000037.1 GCA_017539125.1 Actinomycetaceae bacterium
CTCGTCGGTGCCAGCCGCTGGTTTATCGTCGGTCCATTTGTGGTCGAGGCTGCCTTCTATGGGATTATCGCCGCCCTCTTTACTGGCGCAGCTGTCTATGCGGGCACCTTTGCCTTGCGCTCTAGCTTCGTTTCGACACTCGATCCAACTATCGACATCATGAAGAATTATTGGTATCTAACCTTCTCGGCGCTCATCCTCGCGGGCATCCTCATCGGCGTCGTCTCGTCCTTGCTCGCAACGCGCAAATACCTCCGCCAAAAGTAATCGAAAGAAAGGAACAGCATCAGTGGGTGGCCTTGAAAAACCACTCCGCTTATGCTATGATAAAAATATGAAAATCAAGCGCAACATTTTCTGTCTCGTCCTCGCGTCTGCGCTTTTGTTAGCAAATTCTTTGCCTGCTCCGAAGGCTAGAGCCTACACCCAACAGGACCTCAATAATATCAATTCGAAGATTTCCGAGATTCGCTCTCGCATGAAGCAATACGAAGACCAGGCGAGCGCTTTTGCTGCCGAGGCTAATTCTATCCAGGGCAAAATCAACTCGCTCCGCGCGCAGCAGGATAGCCTCCGCGCTCAGATCGAGCTGAAAGAGGCCGAGCGCGAACAGCTTGCAGCCGAAATCGAAGCCACCGAAAAACGCATCGAGGAAAACTCCGAGACGATTGGTTATGTTATTGCTCAGTTCTATTACAGTAGCGAAGTTTCGACGATTGAGCGTATGGCTTCTTCCGAGTCGTTCTCGAGCTACATCGACGAAGAAATGCGCCTTTCTAGCTTAACTGACACTTTGGCTGGTATTGTCGAAGAGAACAAAAACCTCAAGGCCGACCTCGAAGTTAAGAAGAAAAATGCCGAGCTTATGATTCAGGATCTCGAAGGTCAGAAGGCGCGCCTAGTCGTGCTCGAAAACGAGCAGGCCTCGCTCCTCGCTCAGACTCGCGAAAACGAAGCGAGCTATCGTCAAATGCAGAACGACGCGGCCGACCAAAAGGCGGCGCTCGAAGAAGAGCAGCAGAAGATTCTCGCTGATTTGGCGAGCCGTTGGCATGCTAGTGGCATCACCGCGGGCGACCCGAATAAGGGTGGCTACCCATACAGCAACCGCTGCCCTCAGCAGAAGGATGCTTTCGCCGACCAGTGGGGCATGTATATTTGTGAATGTGTTTCCTATACGGCATGGAGAGTTTACGCCGCCTACGGCTATATGCCATACTGGGGTGGCCATGGTAACGCCAAACAGTGGCCAGCCAACGCTCGCGCTGCTGGCTACGTAGTTTCGAGCACGCCGAAGCCGGGTTCAGTTGGTATTTCGATGGGTGGTGCCTATGGCCACGCCGTTTGGGTTGAAGCCGTCTCTGGTAATCGTGTCTATATCTCTCAGTACAACTCCTCAAACGCCGCGACTGGTTATCGCAAGGGCGAATATTCTGAGCAATGGGTTGACCAGGGCATGTACCAATATATCTACTTCCGCTAAGTGATATAATATTCTTATGCCTAATAAAAAAACTGCGAAATCTACTAAAGACTCAACTTCTAATGTGACCAGGCGGCTATACTATCAGAGCCCAGCAGTCGAAAGAAAAGTAAACCTCACTACAGCAATTATTGTTGGCGCAATTGCTTTGGCGGCCGGCCTCATTGTCGGCCTCAACTGGACGCCGATTAGCTCCTCGCTTGGGCGTTATCTCGGCGGCAAAAATACTGCCGACACTATAGACTTTTCGTCTCTGAATACGATTTACCAGAGCCTAGCCGAGAATTTTGATGGCAACCTCGAGAAAAACAAACTCATTGAGGGCGCTAAGCGTGGCATGGTAGAAGCTGCTGGCGACGATTACACCTATTACATGAATGAAACCGAAGCGAGCGACTTCGAAAAGGACCTAAGTGGTGACGTTGGTGCCGGTATTGGCGTCGAAATTGGCAGCCGCGATGGCTTCGTGAAAGTCCTTCGCACAATGCCGGACAATCCGGCCCGTGCTGCCGGCGTGCTCGCAGGCGACATTATCTACAAGGCTGACGACGAAGACATCTCTGGATTATCGGTTGATGAGGTTGCGAAGAAGCTTCGTGGCGCCGAAGGTACCCAAGTTAAACTCACGGTCGTTCGCGACAATAAAGAGATTAGCTTCGATTTGACGCGCGCTACTATTAATAACGTTTCGGCTTACATTGATTACCGCGGCAAGACCGCAATTATTACGCTTACTCGCTTCGACAAAGATACTGGCACCCTGACGCGCAAGCTTGCGCGCGAAGCGCTCGATAAGGGCTGCGATAAGTTCATCCTCGATCTTCGCGGCAACGGCGGCGGCTA
>JAFYHO010000038.1 GCA_017539125.1 Actinomycetaceae bacterium
AGGCGTTTTGGCGGAGGAATGCGCGCGTGCGTTCCTCGCGCGGGCTGCCAATGACTTGCTCTGCCGAGCCAGATTCGACAATAACGCCACTGTCAAGGAAGATGGCGTTATCTGCGACTTCACGCGCAAAAGCCATTTCGTGAGTCACGATAACCATCGTCATTTTGTCCTCAGCAAGCTGGCGGATAACCCGCAATACACCTTGTGTCAATTCCGGGTCAAGAGCCGATGTTGGTTCGTCAAAAAAGAGCACATCAGGCTTGAGTGCCAAAGCGCGCGCAATAGCCACGCGCTGCGCTTGCCCGCCAGAAAGCTCATTGGGTACCATATTTTCTTTGCCCTCAAGCCCCATTTTCGCCAATAGCTCGCGCGCCCTAGCTTCGGCTTCCTCGCGTGGCATATTCTGGACGCGAATCGGAGCGTCACAGATATTCTGCATAACCGTGTAATGCGGGAACAGATTGTAGTTCTGGAAAACAAGACCGAAACGCCTGCGCGCCTTGGCTAAATCGTCCTTGGAAGCATAAACGGCACGCCCAGAATCGTCCTCGCGCGTCACCTCAATATCGCCATAACGCAAAGCTCCACCGTCAAGAGTTTCCAGCAAGGTACAGCAGCGCAGTAGTGTCGATTTTCCGCCGCCCGAAGCGCCAATAATGGCAAGCACTTCGCCTTGGTGAACCTCGAAAGAAACACCTTTCAACACAGGCGTATTATCAAAACTTTTGCGGGCATTTCTGACTTCTAAAAGGGGCAGCTGCGAGTTTTCCATGTGTTCTCCTGGCTTCTAATCGTGGTAGTAGTCCATGCGTTTTTCGATGCGATGCAGCGCCACCTCGACAATAACGCTAAAGCCCCAATAGATAGCTGCGGCGATAATATAGGGCAGCATAGAAACTTGGCTTGCCGCAATCGCCTTAGCCTCGGTGAACATCTCCATAATGCCGAGGACGAAAGCCAAAGAGGTGTCCTTGACGAGAGTAATAATCTCGTTGCCCATAGCAGGCAAGACCCGCTTGAATACTTGAGGCAGGACGATATGCATAAACGTCTGAGATTTTGAATAGCCAAGAATCTCAGCTGCCTCGTACTGGCCGCGCGGAATCGACTGAATACCACTGCGGTAAATCTCCGCAAAATAGGCGGCGTAATTCAAAATGAAACCGATAGAGCACGCCCAAAACTTCCAATTGCTACCCAGTTGCAAACCAAAGACATAATACGGGCCGAACATAAGAGCCATCAACTGGAGCATGAGGGGAGTGCCGCGCATAAAAGAAATGTACAGGCGTGTAATCCACGCGAGCGGCTTGAACCGACTCATGCGAGCCAGAGCAATAAGCACGCCGAGAGGCAGTGAGCCGACAAGGGTGATGACGAAGATTTGTGCGGTCATCAACAGGCCCTTGCCGAGCAGGCTCAGCATGACTGAAATCTCCACATCAACTCCTATTTGTCCTCGAGTGGAACAGTGTGCCCCTCAGCTGGGGAGGGGCACACTATTGTGATTGCGGCTAAAAGCCGTCAATTGAGTATTAGTTTTCTTTGCCCAAGACCCAGTTGTCGTAGCTAATGCCTTGGTCTGCGTACTTCTCGCACAGCTCCTTAACGAAACCGTCCTTATCCATTTCCTTGAGGGTTTCGGTAACCGTCGCAGCGCGATCTTCATCGCCAAGCTTGAAACCGACCGCATAGTGCTCGGAGGACAGAGCGGGCTCTACCTGACGATACTTATCGGGATTGGCGCTCATCTGGAAAGCGGCAATGGACAAATCGCAGGCGACAGCGTCAACCATGCCTGATTCAAGCTGCATAAAAGCATTGTTGTAATCGGCGATAGTTTCCAGTGAAGCGAAGGTGCCGGCGAGTTCTTTCTGGCCGCCCTCCAGCACTTCCAGAGCCGCAGAGTCAACCTGCGTCATTACTTTCTTGCCAGCCAAGCCTTCAAGAGAGTCGATATCGGAGTCGGCCTTGACGACGACAACCTGCTCGTTGAGCATGTAAAGCCCTGAGAAGGCATAGTCATTTTCGCGGCCCTCATAGGTGAAGCCATTCCAAATCGCGTCAATGGCGCCAGAGTTCAGCTGTGCGTCTTTTGCGTCCCAATCAATGGGCTCTGCTGTGAACTCCCAGCCGTTACGCTGGGCGACTTCCTCAGCCAGCTCCAAATCGAAACCAGTGTACGAGCCGTCATCGGCAACATAGCCGTAAGGGGGATAGGCAGAGTCGAAGCCGACAACGAATGCGTTATCGTCCCCACCTTCTGCAGGGGAGCTGGAATCTGAACAAGCAGAGAGGGTCGTGATAGATAGTGCAAGGGCGGCAATGCCCGCTAGCAGACGTTTGGTTTTCATTATGTTCCTTTCCGTGCCGACGGGTTTTGACCGCGCATGAAGTTTTGGCACGGCGCCATTCTACAGGAGAGCCTTGAATCTGAGTGTATTGTTTCTTTTTTGTTTTTCCTGTGACAACAATGAGGTGCGTTGGGGAGAAGAGGTTGCCGCGCTCACTGTTCGCGGCTTCGCCGCTTGCGGCAACTTCCTCACTTCAGTCTGGAATGCAAGCATTCCGACCCTCCGTTCATCGTTGTTTGCTCGCTCGCAACGACGGGCGGGGTTAGAATGTGGCTATGAGTGAGCAAGGTGAACAGACCAAGCTGCGAGTTCCTTCACGAGCCGTCTATGTGGCTCTTGTATTGTGTGTTGTGGCAGTGTGCCTACTCGCTTTGTTTGTCTCCCCGCTTATTGCTGTGTGGACTTTGAGTTTTCTGTTTATCATTTACGGTTTCGCTCAATTGCTGCTGCCCAGAGGCGTGCTTCCGCAGGTGCGTTCACGCCTTTTTGACGCTCTGTGCTGTTTCCTTTTAGCTGCTGGACTTGCCCTTTTCGCTCAATGGGCGAGCACTCCACAAATTGTTTAAGAGAGACGTATCTGACAGCAATAGTCAAAAAATAGTAAATTTTGATACAACATCACATATTAAAAACGGATTATACGCGAGAAAATCAGGGAGAAAATCTACAAGATTGGTAGTCTTGTAGACGAACACATAAGTACATAAAGGAGGAAGTATGTCAAAAATTAAAGTTGAAGGAACAGTCGTCGAACTTGACGGCGACGAGATGACACGTATTATCTGGCAAGATATTCGCAATCGTCTTATTCTTCCTTACCTCGATATCAATCTGGACTACTACGATTTGTCCATCGAAAATCGTGACGCCACCAATGACCAAGTCACGTTGGATTCGGCACACGCAATCCAAAAGCACAATGTCGGCGTCAAGTGTGCAACGATTACTCCCGACGAGGCCCGTGTTGAAGAATTCGGTTTGAAAACAATGTGGAAGAGCCCCAATGGCACAATCCGCAATGTTCTTGGCGGTGTTATTTTCCGCGAGCCCATCATTATTTCCAATGTTCCGCGTCTCGTCCCTCACTGGGATAAGCCCATCGTGGTTGGCCGTCACGCACATGGCGACCAGTACTCGGCCACCAATTTCAAAGTTCCCGGCCCAGGTACCGTCACTATCAGCTACACACCTGATGACGAGGGCAAGCCGATGGAGTTTGAAGTTTGCCGTATCCCCGAAGGCGGCGGCGTTGCTATGGGCATGTACAACTTCATGCGTTCCATTGAAGATTTCGCTCATGCCACGTTTAACTATGGTCTTGCGCGTAACTACCCCGTCTACCTTTCGACAAAGAACACTATTTTGAAGGCTTATGACGGCGCGTTCAAAGATATCTTCCAGGATATCTACAACCGCGAGTATCGTGAGAAGTTCGAAGCTGCCGGTTTGGAATACCAGCATCGCCTTATTGACGATATGGTTGCTACCGCTTTGAAGTGGGGCGGCGGCTATGTCTGGGCATGTAAGAACTATGACGGTGACGTTCAGTCCGATATCGTCGCTCAGGGTTATGGTTCGCTCGGCTTGATGACCTCCGTCCTTATGACACCCGACGGCAAGACAGTTGAGGCTGAGGCTGCTCACGGCACGGTGACACGTCATTATCGTCGTTGGCAGGCAGGGGAAAAGACGTCAACGAACCCCATCGCCTCGATTTTCGCATGGACTGGCGGTCTTAGGCATCGTGGCCTCATCGATTCGACCCCTGAGGTTGTCGGTTTCGCTGATGCACTTGAGCGCGTTATCATCGAGACGGTTGAAGGTGGACAGATGACCAAGGATTTGGCTCGCCTGATTGACCCGGATCATCCGTGGCTGACAACCGAAGAGTTCATGGATGCTCTTGACGAGAACTTGCAGAAAGCTCTCGCATAAGTTTTCGACAGCTGTACATAAACTGATGCCCACCTTTCGAGGTGGGCATCAACCTTTTCCCGTCATTGCGAGGAGTAGGCGAAGCCTGCGACGAAGCAATCAATAATGGATATTTGATTGACTGGCAACGCACGCAATAAAGGAATATTGATCGCCACGCCTGCTGCGCAGGCTCGCGATGACGGGTAGAGTTTAGAAACCAGTGAAGCCTTTGTCGGTGACGAAAGCGCCATGCCCAGTATTTGTATTCCAACACGTCACGCCCTTGTCGTCACTTCCGCACACATAGGTGCCGTGTTTGAGGGCTTGTCCGTTCTCAATAACTTGAGCATCTCGGTAGTCTCCGCCTTCTTCGGCAGGCTGACCCATCGGCCATTCATCATAGGCGGTAACGCCATTGGGCTGTTCGCCAGCTGTCAAGACAATTCCATTGGCGACAACTCCCGATTCAGGCATTGTGCCATAGGGATTTGTTGCATTCCAATTAGCGCTGTAGATTCGCACTTCATCATCAAGCATGATGATTTGGATATCACGCTTAGCGTTTTGGGCAATATATTCTCCCGCATACCACGTGCCAGGGATTGTGGGATCGACGGTCTGGACATCGGCAGAGTTGCCATATCCCTTAAAGGCATCGTTCAAATTCGGTGAAGGGGCAGGAGTTTGAGAAACGCTTGGGCTTGGGCTTGCACTTGGGCTTGCTTCTGCGGTTTTAATAGCCTCTTCTGGTGCTTGCGTTGCGCTAGCGCTCGCGCTTGCTTTAGGTTTGTCCTCTTGCGCTTTATCTTCTCCTGAACAGCCCGACATGCTACCCATAGCCATGCCGAGAACTGCCAGAAGTGCCCACGGGCGTAGTCTCTTAGCGGTCGTTGTCATTGTTCCCCCTCGTCATTAGGAGTGCTGGAAATCCTGATAGCCGTCACGGGTATAGAAATCCGTGTCCACCTATAGTATTCCAGCAATGTGCCGTATTTTCCACAGAAAGCCCAATCCGCCCTTTTCTTTATTGGGCAGTAGGCGTCAATAAATGGGTGCTGAGGGAGCAGACGGGTAGGTTTGCACGCGCTATGATTAAGACGGTAACTGCAAAGATGCACAGGAGGTTTGGCATGTCTCGTCCCGTTGATCCCACCACGACGAATGCATGGAGCAGGCTAAAAGAATTGGCGAAAGTTCCCGATTTTCGCGCAGAGTTTTCTAACGATCCGCAGCGCGCCGAGCGCCTGTCGTGGACTGCCGGCGATTTGTTTGTCGATTTGTCTAAGAGTTATCTGAGTGACGAGATTGTGAGTGCCTTGTGCGAGCTTGCCGAGCAGACGGGAGTTCTGGAGCGTAGAGACGCAATGTATGAGGGCGTCCATATCAATAACACTGAGGATAGGGCAGTCTTGCATACGGCTCTGCGCCGCCCTGCAAGTGATGCGTTGGTGGTCGATGGGCAAGACTGTGTTGCCGACGTACACGAGGTGCTTGAGCGCGTCTACGCTTTTGCTCGCGATGTGCGCAGCGGAGCATGGAAAGGCGTGACGGGCAAGCCCATCGAGACGGTTGTCAATATCGGTATCGGAGGCTCTGATTTGGGTCCCGTTATGGCGTATGAGGCTTTGCGTCCTTACGGTGAGGGCGGACCGCAGTGCCGTTTTATCTCCAATATCGACCCAACCGATGTGGGTGAGACTCTCAAAGACCTCAACCCTGAAACGACATTGTTCATAGTCGCCTCCAAGACTTTCACCACGTTGGAGACGATGACGAATGCGGGAGCGTGCCGCTCCTGGTTGCTCGAAGAACTCGCTAAGGCGGGTGTCGGCACTGAGGGGGCAATCGCCAAGCATTTTGTTGCCGTCTCGACCAATCTGGAAGAGGTTGCGCGTTTCGGTATTGACCCAGCCAATGCTTTCGGTTTCTGGAGCTGGGTCGGCGGGCGTTACTCTGTCGATTCGGCTATCGGTACGGTTCTTGCTATTGCTATCGGCCCAGATAATTTCGCGGATTTCCTGCGCGGCTTCCATATTATGGACCGTCATTTTGCCGAGACCAAACCGGAGAATAACGTCCCGCTGCTCATGGGGCTTCTCAATATTCTCTATGTCAATTTCTTTGACGCACCTACGCACGCTGTGCTTCCGTATTCGCAATTCCTTCACCGTTTCCCTGCCTACCTCCAGCAGCTCACGATGGAATCGAATGGCAAGCGTGTTCGCTGGGACGGCAGTGCCGTCACCACGCAGACGGGCGAAGTATTCTGGGGCGAGCCTGGCACAAACGGTCAGCACGCTTTCTATCAGCTCATTCACCAAGGCACACAGATTGTGCCGGCAGATTTCATCGCTTTCGCCAACCCCACCTATGCTCTCAGCGACGGCACAAACGACCAGCATGAGCTGTTCCTGGGCAATTTCTTCGCCCAGACCCGCGCCCTGGCTTTCGGCAAGACCGCTGAAGAAGTTCGAGCTGAGGGGACTGCCGAAGAACTCGTGCCACACCGTGTTTTCCCCGGCAACCGTCCGACCGCCTCTATTATGGCGCCCTCGCTCACCCCGAGCGTTTTGGGGCAGCTCATTGCACTGTACGAGCACATTACCTTCGTTCAAGGTGCGGTCTGGGGGATTAACTCTTACGACCAGTGGGGTGTGGAGCTCGGCAAGCAAATGGCGAAGGAGCTCGCGCCTGCTATTGCCGGAGACGCTGAGGCACTGGCTGGACAGGACGCTTCAACGCGCCAGCTCATCTCCTACTATCGCAGCCACAGGAACTAGCGCTTATGGCTGTGCCCCTCAGTTCGCCAGCGCAAACAGACATGAGCGCCTCGCCTAGACGTTTTTCTCGGAAAAAGATAGGGTGGTTGGTTCTCCTTCTTGTGCTTATTCTGCTTGCGGTTGTGCTCTTTCCGCGAGCGCGCCATGTGTGGAATGTCGATCGCTACGCGAATGTGACGGGAGATTTTAGTTATAGCGGTGATAGCGAGCAGATAAGCACCAATTTCGTCTATAAGGACTCGTATTTTGCTGAGCCGTCAACAGAATATTCGCCTTCCCTTGCCACCATGTCCTGCGCTTTAGCGTTATCTACTTTCAGCGTTGCGCCCTCAGGCACAGGTGATGGTGAAGCGACCGATTCGGCCTCCAATGCCCGCGATTTACTCGAACAACTTGGCTTTAAGGATATAGAAGTCAACGAGGATTACAAGTCCGCACCCACCCGCGAGAGTATCGGCGTCATCGTGGGACATAAGGAATTGTCCAAAGACGCAGGCGGGGGAGAGCTGCTTGCCGTGGCTGTGCGCGGCGGCGGTTACGGCAGCGAATGGGCGTCCAATATGAATGTGGGGACGGGCAAAGAACACGCTGGTTTCGCCAAAGCCGCGGACGTAGTTCTTGATTTTGTGAATGAGTACCAAGGCAAGCTGGGGATTAACGAGGGGAAAATATGGGTGACTGGCTATTCACGCGGTGGAGCAGTTGCCGGTTTAACGGCGTATAAACTCCTCGAATTAGGCGAAGTCGCACCGGCAAACCTTTACGCCTACACTTTTGAAGCCCCAGCGTCACTGCGTCAGGACACAGAATCGGCACAGGCAGAGAAAACGGGAATATGGAATATCGTCAACCCGGCAGATATCGTCCCGCGCCTACCTCTTTCCCAATGGGGATACACCCGTCCCGGTCACGATATTCTCATTCCCGATGTCTCTGAGAAGAGCTATGAGGACGCCGAAAAACTCATGCGCGACCAATTAGGCACCTACGACCCGAAGTGTGCCTATGCCGTCACCAGTTTTACACTGAAAAAAATCGACCTGCTCTCAGGGAAAGTCACGGACGCGCCCGAACAGGAAAGCCAAAGCGATTTTCTGGATGTTTTCAGTGCGCACATAGCAGGGCAAGGTCAATCTTTTGGCTCGCAAACCTACGCCCTGGATACTGCGCAGAAGTATTCAAAGAACGTAGAAGCTGCTTTCATATATTTCGCGGATTTATTTGCACAGGCAGGAGCCGAGAAAGTGACTGCTGTCCACACATATGTGTGGGACGATATTCGCAATCATCCCTTTGCTTATGCAGGTGAAGGGGTGGCTGGTCTCGTCTCTGACCGCAAATATGAGCGTCTGGTTGACGCCTATGCGCATGGGCTTGAGGCAGAAGGTATCTCTTATGACAGAAGCGAGCTAGAAAAAGCGGTTAATCAAAGCGCTGATTTCATTCTCGGTTTCGCCTTGTTTGATTCTGCTCTTGTGGCGACCGCCTTGGACAATGCGGATTCTCTAGGCCAACCCCATGACGCCTCGGTGACATTGGCATGGCTGAGAGCTGCCGACAATGAGTTTGTGCAGAGTCCGATAACGCTGGAGATTGCGCCGCAAGCAGCACAGTAGATGTGCCGTGCCGAAAAATATCTGAAAAAGAGCTGAGTTTTTTGTATCGAGCAGGCAGAAAACGAGTATTGTGTAATGTGGCAAAACCGTAGACTGCTTTTGCGGTCGCTGACATTAAAGGAGATGTATCTTATGGCAAATGCCCCTGTTACAGTCACCATTACTGGTGCAGCTGGAAATATCGGTTATTCGCTTCTGTTCCGTATTGCGGAAGGCGCTATTTTCGGCCCTGATACCCCTGTTAATCTTCGACTTCTTGAGATTCCGCCGGCTATGAATGCCGCCAAGGGTGTGGCGATGGAGCTCGCCGATTCGGCTTTTGAAACGCTCTATGACGTAGATATTTTTGATAATGCAGACGCTGCTTTCGAGGGCACAAATCTTGCATTGCTTGTTGGCGCTATGCCCCGCAAGAAGGGTATGGAGCGCGCCGACCTCATCGAGGCAAATGGTGGCATTTTCGGTCCGCAAGGCAAGGCCATCAATGACCACGCAGCTGACGATGTGAAGATTGTTGTTGTTGGCAATCCTGCAAACACCAATGCTCTTATTGCTGCACACGCAGCACCGGATGTTCCCAATGAGCGCTTCACCGCAATGATGCGCCTCGACCATACCCGCGCTATTTCCCAGCTTGCTGAGAAGGTTGGCGCTCGCAATGAGGAAATCAAGAAGATGGTTATTTGGGGTAATCACTCCGCTGACCAGTATCCCGATATTTCCTATGCGACAGTTGCTGGCAAGCCTGCAGTTGACCTGGTCGATGACGCATGGTTGACTGACGAGTTCCGCCCGCGCGTTGCCAATCGTGGCGCCGAGATTATCGAAGTGCGTGGCGCTTCCTCGGCTGCTTCGGCTGCTTCTGGCGCAATCGCTCAGTCGCGTGATTGGGTGCGTGGCACTGCTGAGGGTGACTTCACCACAATCGGTCTGTACTCTGACGGCACACACTATGGCGTGCCTGAAGGTATCGTCTTTGGCTTCCCGGGTGTTGCTAAGGACGGCAAGTGGGAGGTTGTTGACGGCCTCGAGATTTCTGCTGCTACACAGGCAGGTATCGACAAGAACGTCGCTGCTCTCCAGGAAGAGTATGAGATTATCAAGTCTCTCGGCATTGCCTAATCAGGTAATACCTTTTCAGTGGGGCGGGCGCTTGGCGCTCGCCCCACTTTGTTTTTTTCACCGTCATCGCGAGGAGGCAACGTAGTTGCCAACGCGGCGATCAATAATGGACAGTTGTCAGCGTTGTTCGGCGTGCAATGCACGCCTTTCGCAGCTGCGTCGCTACAGTCTCGTGAAAGCGAGCTTTCACGGACCTTCCGCTCCTTGCTGTGCAAAGCAGGCAATAACGGACTATTGGTCGCCACGCATGGCTTCGCCATGCTCGCGACGACGGGTATTAAGCTAGTGCTTTTTCGGTTTCTGCACGGGTGGGGGCGTAAGCTCCGGCATGAGATACGGTCAGGCCTGATGTTACAGATGCTCGCTTGAGAGCGGGGGCAATATCGTCCATAGTGGCAGAGCTAAGCTTTTCCTTTGCGCTACCCGTGCCAAGAAATCCAATGTCTGCTAAACCGGCAAGCAGGCCACCCATGAATGAATCTCCTGCCCCAACGGTATCCGCAACTGTCACGTCCGTAGCCGGAATAAAAGCCTTCTCTCCGTTTTTGAGGCCGGCAATGGCTCCTTGAGCGCCGCGCGTGATAACAACAAGTGAAGGCCCTGCCTGTAGCCACGCATCAAGGCATGCGTCCACATCAAGGTCGTTTCCATAGAGCCATTCGAGGTCCTCGTCGGAGACTTTCACGATGTCACACAGGCTCACCATTGCTTCCATGACCTCTCGGGCATTCTCGCCACTGCCCATTAGGTGCGGTCGCGCATTCGGGTCAAAAGAAACAGTGCCGCACTGGCTGTGGCGAGCCATCGCTTGGCGTACCTTAGTCGCTCCCGGCTCAAGCATGGCCGCGAGCGATCCAGTATGCAGATGGTCGAACTTGTAAGCGTCCACGTCAGGAGCATCCCAGAGCACATCGAAGGTGTAGGTGGCGTGCCCGCTGCTATCTACTTCAGCGTTTGCTACTGAAGTAAAAGGCGCTTCCCGTGAACCCGATACGAGAGAAACATGGTGGGAAGCAAGATTTTCTTCGATACGGTCGCCGCGCTCATCAGGGCCAATCCAACAGGTGAGCAGGGTTGTAACTCCTTGTTCACCCAGCACATTTGCGACATTGAGCAGACTTCCGCCCACGTGTTCACTGCTTGTACCATCGCGGTGGACAACGTCAATAAGAGCTTCGCCGAGACACATAATGACGGGTTTGTCACCCATATTTTCTCCTTCACACGGTTAGGACGATGCTATTTTTTCTTACCCATATTCTAGTGCCGTGAGCGCTGTGACTGTGTAGTTGTTTTTGCAGGTACCTGTTCTAATATGTAAGTTTTTGTACCTCAATTTTGGTTACCTCCAACACAGCCATGTGTTAGGATACACACTGTTACTCCAAAAGAGTAGAGAGAGGCATGATGGCTCCGGCTGAATCACAAAAAGTCATCTTGGAGATGCGCCATATCACCAAGGAATTCCCTGGTGTAAAGGCTCTTGATGACGTTAACTTCAAAGTTGAAGAAGGTACTATTCATTCTCTCTGTGGTGAGAATGGTGCCGGTAAAAGTACACTGATGAAAGTTCTGTCGGGTGTGTGGCCCCACGGAAGCTACTCAGGCGAGATTATCTATGAAGGCGAGCTTTGCCAGTTCCGCAATATTCGCGAATCCGAGGCTGCAGGTATCGGTATTATCCACCAAGAGTTGGCGCTCATTCCCGAGCTTTCTATTGCAGAAAACATTTTCCTAGGCTCGGAAATTAAACGTCGCGGTGGAATCGACTGGATTGAAACTCGCAAGCGCACGAAAGCCCTGTTGGATGAAGTCGGTCTGGACGATGACCCAGACACTCCCATCAAGGAAATCGGCGTGGGTAAGCAGCAGTTGGTGGAAATCGCTAAGGCTCTATCCAAGAACGTCAAGCTACTCATTCTGGACGAGCCGACATCAGCTCTGAATGAGGAAGAATCTGCCCACCTACTGGGTCTGATGAGAAAGCAGCGCGAGCGCGGTATCTCCCAGATTATGATTTCCCACAAGCTCAACGAAATCGCTGCGATTTCCGATGCAATCACCGTGATTCGTGACGGCAAGACTATTGAAACTATTGAAGTCCATGACGGTGACGTCGATGAGGATCGTATTATTCGGTCTATGGTGGGTCGCCCCTTGGACAACCGTTTCCCTGACCGCGATCCCCAGATTGGCGAAGTTCTCTTTGAGATTAAGGATTGGAACGTCCGCCACCCGGTCAATACGGACCGCTATATTTGCAAGAACTCTTCAATTGAGGTTCGCCGCGGCGAGGTTGTGGGTCTTGCCGGTCTTATGGGCGCTGGGCGTACAGAGTTGGCGCGGTCCGTTTTCGGCCATTCCTACGGTATTTACGAGTCCGGACGAACCTTTATGGAGGGCAAAGAAATCGTCATGAAGTCCGTTCCTTCTGCGATTGACGCCGGTTTGGCGTATTTGCCAGAGGATCGTAAAGTTCAGGGCTTGAATCTTCTGGACGATATTAAAGGCGAAATTATTTCTGCCAAGCTGAAGAAAGCCACCGGCAATGGAATCGGTATTGATTGGCTGGAAGTGCGGCGTATTTCTGAACAGTACCGTAAGGATATGCGTATTAAAAGCCCGTCTGTCGATAACCTGATTTCTTCGCTTTCTGGTGGAAATATGCAGAAAGTCGTGTTGGCTAAATGGATGTACACCGACCCGAAAGTTCTCATCCTTGACGAGCCAACCCGTGGTATTGACGTGGGCGCTAAATACGAAATCTATGTGTTGATTAACAAGCTGGCAGCGGCCGGTATGGGAGTTATCGTGATTTCTTCCGAACTACCCGAGTTGCTGGGTATTACCGACCGTATTTACACCATTTTCGAGGGCGCTGTCACCGGCGTCTTTAACACCTGCGATGCTGATCAGGAAAGCCTGATGCGGCACATGAACCCAACATCTTCTAAGGCAAAAGCGGCCTAAGGAATATAGGAGAGAGATAAATGTCTGCTATCAAAGAACTGTTCGGCGGGAACTTTCGTCAGCTCGGCATGGTGCTGGTGCTGGTGCTCGAGATTCTCCTGTTTCAAATATTGACCGGAGGCACGGTGCTTTCGGGGCAGAATCTACAAAACGTGATTATGGGTAACGCCTACGTTTTGATTCTGGCTATGGGCATGGTTTTGGTCATTATCGCAGGCCATATCGACCTTTCAGTTGGTTCAGTGGCAGCTGTGGTCGGTGTCGTTTTGGCGAAGCTCACCAGCGCCGATTACGGTTTGGGATTGCCGTGGTATGTGGGCTTGCTTGTTGCCATCCTGATGGGTGTTGTCATTGGTGCGTGGCACGGCTTTTGGGTGGCATTCTGGGGCGTTCCCGCCTTCGTCGTCACCCTGGCAGGCATGATGATTTTCCGAGGCATGGACCAGGCCTTGACTAGTACAAGTGTCGCTGTTCCTAAAGAAGTTAAAGTTTTGGGTGCCGGCTACATGGACTGGCTACCAAATATCACCATAGGTAACTGGGTTATCAACACAGAAACGATGATTTTGGCTGTGCTTGTGGCACTTGCTATGGTGTTCATGCGAATTCGTAACCGAGCACGTCTTACAAAAGCTGGCGTCGAACCAAGCCCTGTGTGGATTTTCATCGTTCAGATCGTCTTTATCTGCGTTGTTGTTCTCCTGCTGGGCTGGTTCTTCGCGACTGGCCGCCCGGGGACATCCTTCCCGATTGTGGGTATCGTCGTGATTATCCTCTTCCTTATTTATAACTTCATAGCTCGCAATACTCCGCTGGGCCGTGGTGTCTATGCAGTCGGTGGTAACCGTACAGCGGCAGCCTTGACCGGTATCTCCGTCAAGAAGATTAACTTCTTCGTTATGTTCAACTCCTCGCTTTTGGCAGCTGTGGCAGCCGTTGTTTTCGTGGGACGTTCCGGCTTCTCCACATTCCAAGACGGCAACTTGTGGGAGTTGGACGCTATCGCTTCCGTCTTTATCGGCGGTGCCAGCGTGTGGGGCGGTATCGGTACTCTAGGCGGAACGATGGTCGGTGCTTTGGTGATGGCCTTCTTGAACAACGGCCTTCAGCTGTTGGGTATGGGAGCCGACTGGACTCAGATGATTAAGGGTCTGGTGTTGCTCTTGGCGGTGGGCTTCGACGTCCTGTCCAAGATGCAGGGTCGCCCATCCATCATTGGCACCTTTATGAATGCGCGTAAACGTAATCAGGAACTCGCCGCGGGCGAGCTGCCAGAAGTTGACGCAAAAGAAGCGTCGGCTCCCACCGCAGACGCTGTTTTGGCGGACGTGACTGCAAGCGAAGCTTCAGCAGCCGCAGATGGCGTTCTGTCAAACGATCCGCCTGAGCAAATAGCACGGACGGACATATAGATTTGAGCAATTGTTCAAACCTGGGGCACCAGGACTAACGCAAAGTGAGGTAAATATGCACATGATTAAGAAAATCGCCCTTTGGGGCACAGCTGGTCTCTTGGCTGTTTCTTCGCTGACAGGCTGCTCCGGCAACGCTGGTGGCGGTGAGGACGCGAACGGTATCGATATCGGTATTTCGATGCCTCAAAAGACATCCGAGAACTGGGTTGAAGCTGAAGGTTACTTCAACGACCTCTGCGACTCAGAAGGTCTGAAGTGTACCGTTCAGTTTGCCAACAACGGTGTTGCAGAACAGCAGAACCAGATTGACACCATGATTACGAATGGTGCCAAGGTTCTGGTCGTTGGTGCTATCGACGGTGCTTCTTTGGGCACTCAGCTCCAGAAGGCTGCCGACGCTGGCATCACTGTCATTGCTTATGACCGTTTGCTGATGGAAACCGAGAACGTAAACTACTACGTGGCTTACGACAACTTCGGCGTGGGTGTCAAGCAGGGCGAAGCCTTGCTGCAAGGCCTTGAAGCTGTGAAGCCTGGTGGTCCCTGGACTATCGAGGTTGTTGCTGGTTCTAACGATGACTCCAACTCCGGCAAGTTCTTCGATGGTGCTATGAGCGTGCTCCAGCCCGAGATTGACGCTGGCAAGGTGACAATTGGCTCCGGCCAGAACACCCAGGCCCAGGCCGCTACACAGGGTTGGGATCCCAAGAATGCTCAGAGCCGTATGGATGCTATCTTGACTCAGCATTACCAAGGTGATGCTGCTCCTGACGGCATTCTTTCCCCGAACGACACCTTGGGTCGTGCAGTGCTGACCTCCTGCGAGCAGGCTGGTAAGCCCCTCCCGGTCGTGACCGGCCAGGACTCCGAGCTTGAATCCCTCGCATGGATTATGGAAGGCAAGCAGTACTCCACCATCTCCAAGCCCACAAAGCCTCTTGTTGAGGCCTCGGTGGCTTTGGCTCAGAAGGTGTTGGCTGGCGAAACAGACATTACCGAGCTGAACGGTATTGCTGTCGATCCTGACCAGTACAACAATGGCGTCAAGGATGTTCCTGCATTCCTGTTGACCCCGGTCGTTGCCACTAAGGAGAACGCTCTCGAGGTTTACAAGGATGAGCCGACCAAGCTCGAAGCTGTCCAGAATGCAACTAAGTAATCTGGTTTGAGTCAGTTTCGATTCTCTAGTTGTGATGGCGGGATTCGCATAGCGAGTCCCGCCATTGCTCGCTTCGGTGTGGTGAATGGGTATGAGTGAATTCTTGAATGCAGTAGAACTAAGCCGGAGGGAGCTCCCGGCTCTGTGCGAGTTTGCCGCTGGGGCGAAGGTTCCCGCAGGTTTTGGTTATCTGGGGGCTGACGGTGAAGTCCTCCCAGAATATGGTGCTCAATTGTGGATTAACTGCCGCATGACGCATATGTTTTCTCTATTTGCCTTGGCAGGGATTGAAAGGGAGAAATCCCGCGATCTTGCCACGCACGGAATCCACGCCATCACCGAATATTTCCACGACCATGAGAATGGCGGTTGGTTTTCCTATATAGAAACAGAACTTGACTCGTCAGGAAAGAGCCGTCCTAACTTGGAGAAAGGACCGAGAAAAGAAGCCTACGCGCACGCTTTTGTCCTTCTTGCGGCAAGTTCCGCCAGTGTGGCTGACATACCTGGTGCGCGGGAACTCTTGGCAAAGGCTCGCGATGTTCAAGATACCTATTGGTGGGACGAAGCAGCTGGGCGGGTCTGCGAATCCTACGCCCCTGATTGGAGCGCCCCAGAACAATACCGCGGCGCGAACGCGAATATGCACACGACCGAAGCCTGCCTCGCCGCATACGATGCAACAGGTGATAGTGAATATCTGCGTCGTGCCGCCTCCATTACCAACACGATCATCAACGGCGCTGCCCGCAATAATGGGTGGCGAATTCCTGAACATTTCAATGCCGATTGGCAGGTCGATTTAGATTACAACAAAGACAAGCCCACCGACCCCTTCCGTCCGTGGGGCGCGACGCCCGGACATGGCTTTGAATGGGCGCGCTTGTTGG
>JAFYHO010000004.1 GCA_017539125.1 Actinomycetaceae bacterium
CCTCTTCAAGGGCGGGAACAGGCTCGTCGAGAGAGGTCGAGTCGAGCGGGTCATGCCCGCCGACGAGCTCTTGGAGAGCCGCAGCGTCCGCCACCGTGCGTGTCACCGGGCCAATCTGGTCGAGAGACGAGGCCATAGCAACCAAGCCGTAACGCGAAACAGCGCCATAGGTGGGCTTCGCGCCGACCGTGCCCGTCACCGAAGCGGGCTGGCGAATCGAGCCGCCCGTGTCCGAGCCGAGGGCAAGGGGTGCCATGAAAGCGCCAACTGCCGCTGCGCTACCACCGCCCGAGCCGCCGGGGATACGCTCAAGATCCCATGGGTTGCCCGTGCGCGCATACGCCGAATGCTCGGTCGATGAGCCCATAGCAAATTCGTCCATATTCGTCTTACCAAGAATCGGCAAGCCCGCTTCTTTCAGCTTCAAAACAACGGTCGCGTCATAAGGCGGCAGCCAGCCCTCGAGAATCTTCGAGGCGCAGGTCGTGGGCTTGCCGCGCGTGACCATATTGTCTTTGACGGCAATCGGCACGCCAGCCAAGCGATGCAACTTCTCTCCCGCTGCGCGCTTCGCGTCAACCTCTCGGGCTGTCTCGAGCGCACCCTCAGCGTCAACATACAAGAAAGCTTTAACGTCACCGTCAACGGCTTCGATACGGTCAAGGCAGGCCTGGGTGAGTTCAACCGAGGTAATCTCGCCAGCGGCAAGCATATCAGCGAGTTCAAGCGCAGACTTTTTCAGCAATTCGTTCATCTCTACTCCTCCCCCAAAATCTGCGGCACGAGGAACTTGCCGTCCTCGGCTGCGGGGGCTGCGGCAAGGAGCTCATCACGGTCAAGACCGTCGATAACTGCGTCCTCACGCATGACATTCGTGAGCGGAATCGGGTGGCTGGTGGCTGGCACGTCGGGGCGTGCAACCTCGTTCACCGTGGCGACAGCGGAAGCGATAACGTCAAGCTCCCCTGCCAAACGCTCAATTTCTTCATCGGTTAATGCGATACGCGCGAGCGCCGCCACGCGGGCGACCTCTTCTCTTGATATAGACGACATGCTCTCATCCTACTTTTGCCACTGGGATACTGAAAGCCACAGAGCCTATGACCCTCAACATAAAATGCTTGTCTCCCTGCCGTCACCTGAAACTTCGTCAACACAATAAGTGACACCCCATGGGGAATTGCGCACGCCAGCGCAACATGCTAGAAATGTCTTAGTGGTCGAAAGGCTACTGTCGAGTGCCGGGGGTTTCCCCCCGGCTTTTTCTTTCCATTCCTCTACTCACCAAGGGGCACCATGAACGAACTAAGCATTTTCGTTGACGAATCTGGAGTGCAAGAAGGGAACACTCCTTACTATCTAGTGACGCTTGTACTGCACGACCAGAGCAAGGACATAACCTCCAATATTCGCAACTATGAAGAACATTTATCCGTTGCTGGTTTGCCCGATATACCGTTTCATTCGACCCCTCTCTTACACGGCAATGAATCTTACCGTTCTCTTTCTTCCCAGCAACGAAAACAGCTACTCGTCAATTTCTCCACTTTTACCCGAAAGTTGCCAATCCGCTATGTAACTTTCATGTATGAGAGCAAGATTTTCAAAAGCAAAGAAATCCTTACACGGCTTGTCCGGCGAGACTTAGCAAATTTCATTTATGAGCACTACGAATTTCTTTGCGGTTTTGAAACTATCAAGATTTTTTATGACGACGGACAAAGAGCCGTCTCTCATGCCATGAAAGAATCGTTTAAGTACATGCTCTCTCGCGATTCACTACTTTTCCCTAAAACTGATTACAGAAAATACCGCCTAGCGCAAGTCGCCGACTATCTTTGTTCTATCGAATTAGCAGCAATGAAATACCAGAACGGAATACATACATTCACCGACGAGCGTTTCTACGGAAAACGCGAAGCTTTCCACAAGAACTTCTACAAGAAAGTCAGCAAGAAACGCCTCTCGACAATATGACAACACAAAATAAAAAGCAGAATCCCGCCGAAAAATACGTCTTTTCACTCTCATGTAGCCTGCATATTTACTAGAATGTGCGCTAGGGGATAGCACACAATCACATGGAGGCCGTGATGAGAGTACGCAAACCGCGCAAGAAAGATTTCGTGCGCGCTGCGAAATGGACGACAGCAGGGGCTCTCGCCGTCCAAGCAGGGGCGGTGGCGTCTGTTGTTGCTATCGATAAAGCACGCCAGCATCGCACGCCGCCGTCTGGGCGCTTCCCACATATGCCCCCGATTTCTACGCAGGTTGACGATAATGCCATGCGTATTTACACCTATGGCCGCGATTTGTACGAGGATATGCTTGACGATATTCGCTCGGCAAAAGAACGCATCTATTTCGAGTGCTTCATCGTCCGCGCCGATGAGACGGGTCAAGAGTTCCGCGAAGCTCTTATTGACGCAGCCCAGCGCGGAGTAGAAACCTACATCGTTTTGGACACGTGGGGCAATATCAACCAGAATCCTTTTTTCCGCCACTTCCCCAAAATGCCACACCTACACGTGACCCTTTTCCCCTTCGTGCGCCTCGGGATTTTCACCCAGCGCGCCCACGATAAAGGGCGCGACCACCGCAAGATTCTGGCCGTTGACGGAAAAGTAGGCTATGTGGGCGGATATAACATCGGCACGCTTTTTGCCGAGCATTGGCGCGATACGCATGTGCGCATCGAGGGACCGGCCGTGTGGGGCTTGGAACAGGCCTTCGTGTCCATGTGGAATAGCTACCGTAAAGACAAAAGCCAGTCGCTCACCATCGAGGGGATTCCCGAGTGGGACGCGAAAGTTCGCACGGTGCTCAATATGCCCTCCCAAGGGGTCTATCCGATTGCCTCGACTTATCTCGATGCCATGAATCGCGCAAGCGAGCGGGCATGGATTACGATGGCGTATTTCTTGCCTGATGAGGCTATGTTGCGGGCGCTGAAACGCGCGGCGCGGCGCGGGGTGGATGTGCGCGTGCTCATCCCTGAGTATTCCAATCACATCTATGTCGATTGGGCGAGCCGCCCGCATTACAAGTATTTACTCGACGCAGGCGTGCGTATTTTCCTCTTTGAAGAAGCAATGGTTCACGCCAAAACGATGACGGTGGACGGCAAGTGGTCAACGGTCGGGACGGCGAATATTGACCGTCTGTCGCGTCGAGGTAATTTTGAAATTAACCTCGAGATTTATGACGACGGTTTTGCTCAGGCTATGGAGAGTGTTTTTGAGGTTGACATGGGTAATTCGCGCGAACTCAGTCTTGAAGAATGGGAACAGCGCGGCACTCTCGCGCGCGTGACCGAGAAGATTATCCAGCCCCTCTCCCCCCTGTTGTAACCCCCTACCGTCGTCGCGAGCCTGCCCAATGGGGCAGGCGTGGCGATCTCGAGATTGTTCGCGACTTCGTCGCTTACAACGACGGAAGGAAGTATGCTCAGTTCAGTTGCCACCAGGACGAACCGGACTGTGCGCTCTCCTTAACATCGACAAAAATATATCCCGACGCATCGTCACGGTCGAAACCAAGCTTTTTAATAACCTCGGCTTTCGCTTCAGTAGAAAAATTTTCAGTCACATCTGGAACATCGTAGGGGGTAAGGTCAAGATATGCGCCGTTCGTAGGATTGTAAACACGGAAGGAAACACGAGCCGAACCAAAGCTCAGTTTGAGGCCTTCAAGCGAACCAGAAAAAGCCACAAATGTCGAGTCACTGCCTTTCAAAGGCTCACTCGTATTCCACTGAACGGCTATAGCGGAAATCGGTAAGAAATCTATGTCTAATCGTGCATTCCAACCATAAAAATCTAATGCAACTGGGCTGTTCATACCGCGGTTAAGTTCTGTTGGAAAAGAGGCCCAGCGTTCAAAAGCGTGTTCTTTTGTTTCTTCACACCAATCAGGATACTTCGCAATCCTGTCCCAATAGTTTCTTGATACTTTATGAACCATCAACTGTGACATACACGTAGAAAAACTGGACTCACCAATGTCCCCTCTAACGCGCATTACCCACGGTTCACTAAAACTACGCGCTACTTCTGTAGGAATTTTCACCCGCCCTGGAGTGCTTCCTAGTTCAACATGCGCATGGTAACTTCCATCATCCTGTTTTTCAGGTTGAATTGATGATGGCTCCTTTACCTTAGAAACAGGGTGTTGCTTCTGAGTGGAATAGGAAGAGTTGTTGCGCTGGGTGGAATGGGACGGCTTATTGTCTGTATGACTATCCACCCACGAGCCCAAAAAAGCGAATGCCGCAATGAGCCCAATCCCAAAAAGCATATACAAGGCAGTACCTAAAGTGCCTGAAGTATCTGAAATACTTTCTTTCTTATCGTGACTTCTCTTAGTCAGACTCCCCTTATTTTGTCTTTTTTGGGTGCGAAGCCCCCTATCTTCTTGTGCTTTGGCGTGATGTCCCTTATTTTGCTTTTTTGTGGTCTGAGGTTTCTTACTCTGTTTTTCCTTGGTCTGAGGTTTCTTACTCTTAGGCGAAGGTGACGACGCGCGAAGTTTCTCGCGTTCGAGAGCCTCAGCAGCCTCAACACCCATCTCAACCGCGCGGTCAAAGCTCTCACTATCACTGCGCTGATTAGGGGTGTCGGTATCAAATTCCCTCGCCCACTCAGGCTTATAACCGTCTGCGCGCTCCCAAGAATTAGAGCCTGTCTTTTTATCGTCACTCATTCGTCTCTCCTATTGAATACTCCACACATTACTATGCCGATATTCGTTGTCTACCCACAGCAGTTGCACCCCATTCAACGTGTTTGCATCTAGCTCAGAGAGATTAATAGTTTTACTTGTATCCCCATTTTGCTCGCCAAATTGAGTAATTGGGTAGAAAGCAGTGTCTCCTGGACGCCACCCGTAAAACACCACACTATGAAAATCAGTTCGTCCAAACTGCGAAGCCGTGATTGGACCAGTGACGCGGAAAAGCTCAGAGTCTGACTGTTCAAGCGGCGAATGCCCATCCCAAGCACGTGGCTGCACTTGGCTTGCAGGCCACAATTCTATATCTATATCAAGAGCTCGTGACTCACTAGTAATCATGGCAAACTCGTCGTCAACACGGTCATTTTTATGAATAAAAGGAAGAAAAAAATCGTGTGTGTCAGAAGCTGCTTCCTCAGGATTATAAGGGCGTAAATTAAAGTCAGAAAAAAGGCTATCGTTTTCATACAAATCGTCACCGTGAGAATAAATAATACTTACTTCCCCACCGTAACGACCAAGACCGTGACGTTGAGTATGCATGTGCATCACATAAGGCTCTGTTGGTTTGCGAAGCTCGGCAGGTATATCAAAGGCATATTTGTCAGCCAAGGTCCAATCATCTATGAAGTTCTCAGCCTCGATATGTGCTCTATAGATACCGTCTTGACCTTTAGTGAAACTTGCTTGGGGCATTGAAGCAAGGTACTGCTCAAGCTTAGACCGACTTACAACAGGCTTATCGTCAGCGCTTTCACTATCACTCTCGGTGACGGTATCGTCTTTGTCCGTAGCATTCTCATCCTCTTTGTCCGTAGCATTCTCATCCTCTACAACTTCGTCATCCTTCTCCTCAAATAGCCCAAAACCACTCGTAATAGAGGGGGGAAGCTGATAAATCCCCACAGCTACGCCCACACCAAGAGAAAGCACTACTACAAGAACGACACCCGCTATGCGCTGAGGCAAGGATGTGTTTTTTAGGAAACGAAGCGCGAGCCTGCCAATCTCTGATTTCGCATAGGTGAGGTCACGCTCAAGATTTTCATGCTGCTCTCTCTCAGAACGCTCACCGCTTTTTGAATCTTCACGTCCTACTTTTTCAGTCGTGTCATACTGTACAAACTCAGCGTTCTCTTTACCCGCGGTAGATTTTTTAGGCTTAGCCGCTGCGCGTTTCTTACTCATAACACCTCCTCGTCTCTACTCTGCAGACGAAGCACTCGTATCTATCTGCTGTCTCAAGGTCCACCGTATACCGTAGTCCCGTATTCTGTCTGGATAGACAAAAATATAACCAGCACCAGTCTCGGATGTGACACCACGATGCACAAAAGAATCGCGTTGAGATTCTCCAACACTGTCAAATTCCATCTCCCAGAACATATAAGAAGGGGGATTTTGCGCAGATATCACGTCTGTTTTGAAAGCACCTGGCGCATCCACAGTGAAAATATAATCTCCTGGAGTTGTTCCTGTTGTCTTGATAAAAGCAGACCCCTCACCTTGGAATGGTTCTGTTCCATCCCAATCAACAGGTGACGCGTCCTCAATTTTCATGAGATCAAGATTAACTGCCGTACCACATTCGTAGATACCCGCGCTATAGTGACCACCAAACATATAATTGCCGAAGGAATTCTTTGAAGGGTAACGAACAAGAGGAATCCACACGTCGGCCAGAACATCGTCGGCAAAGATTGAAGCAGACCAACTTGATAGTTCTATCTTGGATGAGCCGCTGTGAGAGCCAGTTGATAAGAAATCACCCATTTTCACAATAAGGTCACAACGGTCATCCCGATCTAAGCTTTTTACATTGCCACGAGAAGAAGAGGCGTAGACATGTAACACCCAATTTCCGTCCAAAGGAACGGAAGAAACGGGAATCGACACATCGCTCACCACGATATCTTTCTTAATAGTCACAGTTGCATGCCTGATTCCATGAGCGTCTGCCGCGCCAAACTTGCCATTTTTTCCAACTTCTACGGTTTCAACTTTTACAGTTTCATCAGAGGTTTTAGCGTTGTTTCTTAGCGTACTGACACCATGAATGATTCCCCATGAACCGAGGCCGAAAACGAGAGCCAAAACAACAAGGAGCGCCGCGTACTTGGGCGAGCTCATTGGCCTTCTCATGGCCGAGAAGATACGTGCGGCGAGCGCCTGCTGCGCGACTTCCCCTACACTCAATTGCTCGGAGGAATCGCTCGGCGTCATATCAGCGGAATGGTGAGTGGACACAAGGCAATCCTAACGCACTAACCATATTTTGAGTTCAAGCGTATGCGACAGCACTCCCCACTCCTATTCAAGGCTCCATGTGCCTTCATTCAAAAGAAGGAAAAAAGGAGTCTCAACCCATAGCAGTTCAACGCCGTCCAAGGTGTACGGTTCTGTAGCGAATTCGTTACCTGTAAGCTCTGCCCGTTCATACTTATCGTCAGTATCAGTATCGTTTATAGCACTAAAAACTGTTGCGAGCGGAGTGAAAGATGAATCTCCGTGGCGATACCCGTAGACAGACACGTTATCTTTGCTAGCAACACTCAAATGCGTGGCCGTGATTGGGCCAGTGACACGGAACAGCTCAGATTCCTTCTGTTCCAGCTTTGAATGACCGTCCCATGTGCGCAACGGAGCTTGCGAAACCGTCAGGAACTCCATATCCACATCGACTCCGCGTGCCTGAAGTTTAATCCAGGCAAGTTCGTTATCCACACGGGGGTTATTCGGGAAAAAGGGCGCATAGAGATCTGCGGACTCTGCAGACCCCCAGTCTTCGTTTGGTACAGAATACAAATCCTGCCCACTCAAGGCTATTCTGCCTTTCGGAGAAGAATATACACTCACATTTGCAAACTTTTTCCCCCGTACTTCGACGTCATTTCGTAAGCCAGTATGAATGTGAAGAACATACGGCTGTGCCGATGTGCGAATCTCGACAGGGATTTCAAATGTATATTCGTCATTCCAGTCTTCATTGTAACGCGCAGGGCCCGCATCGCCATGCCACCTGTAGATACCGTCCTCACCTTTAGTGAAACTAGCCGTAGCAGCTGAACGACTACTGCTATTCGCATCAGTATCTGCCTCTGTTTTAGCGTCTTGCTCTGTTTTAGCTTCTTCATCGTTCTCAGCTGATAAATCTTGAGACTGAGAATCGTCGTCAGTGACCGTCTCGATGACTCCATCGCCGCTGCCAAAAACGGAGCGGATTTGGTGAACTCCCACCGTCACGCCCACACCAAGAGCCAGCACTACTACAGCACTAATAATTGCTACACGCCGAGGAAAAGGCGTGTATTTGAGGAGGCGACCCGCGACCGTACCAATCTCAGATTTCGCATACGTGAGCTCGCGCTCAAGATCTTCGCGGCGCTCCAGCCCAGTAGGCTCATCACGCTCGACAGACTTATCATGCTCAGCGTACTCAGTAAGTTCAACACTTTCGGTACGTTCACCATGTTTCTTCTGCGTTTTCTTACGCTTGTGCTTTTTCGCCATTACTTCTCCCGCCACCTCACTGTTTCGCTGGAAGATCGCCCGTATCGATTTCCGTGAGTGTCCATTCCTCATCCATATGTCCCGGATTAGGGATTAGAAAAATATAACCAGGCATCGCTTCTTTTGCTCCATGCGGATGGGCAATTCTGTTAATACTTTTGTCTCCCTCAGTTGCAATGTAAAAGTGATGTCCATCAAATGAATCTAAAAGCTGGCTTGTGAATGTCACGCCCTCGAAACCTGCATCGGAATCAAGTGTGAAAGCGTAAGCGCCAGACGTAGTGCGAATAAAAGCAGGACCTTTACCGTTGAATGGCGATGTGCCGTCCCAATCAACTGGTGTTGCTTTCTCATATTCCATCAGGTCGAAACTTATGCTCGCTCCCCAGCCTGTGAGCAGGAACTTCACAGGGGTTTTCTCAAGAGAGCGGAACACGTCGCCATAAAACTTTGCAACTGGTAGCCACACGTCAACTGAGCCGTCCTCAGAAGTAGGACAGATATCGTAGGTGGCGAAATGCCTATAGTCGTTTCGATAATCTTTTTCGTCCTTGTTAAAGTCAGAAGTTTGAAGATCGATAATGCACTGCGCGTCCTTATCGACGTTTGACGCGGGAGCATGAATGTGGAGGAGCATTTTTTTCTCCGCAACATCAGCGGGGAAAGAAATTGTTACTTCATGTGCCTTCTTACTCTTGGACGGCAAGGACACATCAAGGTGCATGACGCCCTCAGAATCTGGCGTATTGAAAGTTTCTATTCTCTCGTCATCCTGTGCAACTTCCACAGTTTCAACAGACTGCTTGTCCTCAGAGGGCTTATCCTCTTCTTCATTCATCAGTGTATCGACACCACGGATGATTCCCCACGATCCGAGACTAAAAACAAGGGCGATAGTGACGACGAGCACCGCAAATTTGGGCTTGCTCATCGGCTTTCGCACGCTTGCGAACACACGCTCGGCAAGCGCCCTGCGTTCAGCTTCCTCTGCGTTTAGCAGCTCAGAGGAATCGCTCGGCGTCATATCAGCGGAATGGTGAGTGGACATGAGGCAATCCTAACGCATGAACACCACCCCGTCGTTGTTCGGCACTTCGTGCCTTCCACAACTTCGTCGCTACAGTCTCGTGAAAGTAAACTTTCACGGACCTTCCGCTTCTCGTTGTGCGAGCACGCGAATGCGTGCGCGGCAATCAATAGTCCATTACTGCTCGCTTCGCCACGCTGACAACTGTCCATTATTGATTGCTTCGTCGCACCTGCGGTGCTCCTCGCAACGACGGAAGGGGGGCGCGACGACGGGGGGCATAGCTCAGCTCAGTCGCCACCACAGGGGCGAGTGAGCGAACTCCTTAGCTTTCACTTCTACAAACAGGTACCCTGACGCATCAGCGCGTGTGAAACCGTATTGATCAATCGCTTTAGTATTAAGTTTCAGTTCATCTTTTCTATATCCCGATGACTTGATGAGGAGAGGGCTCCACTGACCACCTTTATCGGCACCGTCGGCGGAAGGCACATAGCCGTAAAGCATGATTGTACCGCCGTCAAAATCCAGCGCGAGATCATCGAGAGAACCAGAAAAAGCGATAAACATAGAATCGCTACCTTTCACGGGCTCAGATTTATCCCACGGGACGGCGATAGCTTCCACAGGAAGAAAATCCACATCAAGCTGGGCTGCGGCGCCAGTAAAAGTCACCTTAGGAATCGTTTCTCTATGGCCAAAACTTATCACCTTCGGAAAATGGCCCGGAAGCGCAAACACTTGCTCCACACTCGATTGGCTTGAATCGGAAAAATCCGTAGAATCCTCGGTACCAACCGCTCCTTCCCATATGAAGTTATTGGACTGAGAGACACTAGCAGCCTCCTGACACCAGTCACTATAAAAGACAGTTTCTCCAGCGCCGGAGGCATCATCGTAGAACAATACTGGCTTGCAAGAAATCCTTACAGCACTCGCCGTGTCTATAGCACCGTGGATACTCATTGCCCACGGCTTATCGCTTTTCACCACGTCTTCGGGAATCTCTACTGTCTGTGTCTCAGAAAGACGGTTTGCGGGATTGAGCGTGACGTGGGCGCGGTAGCTTCCGTCAGGCTGTTTCTCAATCTGGACAGGAGGTTTTTCTTCTATCGGCACTCGAGAAGCAGACTGTCCCTGTTGAGTCGAAGAAGCAGAATCGTCATTATGGGGAGCATGAGCAACCCCAGCCACGGAAAGGGCAAGAGTTCCAGCCAAAAGCAGCGAAATAGGAAAGCGACGCGAGCGCCGACGGGGAGGAATAAGCCCAAGAGTTTCGTCACGCTCAAGACTCTGAGCAGCCTCGACGCCCATCTCGACAGCACGATCAAAGCGTTCACTGTCACTGCGTTGGGCAGGAGCATCAGTATCAAACTCCTGTGCCCACTCAGATACAGAAGCCTCATCCTGAGCCGATGGCTGCATATCTTTGCCTTGACTACTCATTCTCTCTCCTAGTCAATCCACCACGTCTTTTTATTCATCTCAGCAGTACTCACCCACAGTAATTCAATTCCGTCCAAGGTAGTTGAGCCACTGGCAAACTCTCGACCAGATAGTTCAATGGTCTGCACATACTCAAACGGTTGCTCGGGGTCCCGCTCAAGTTCACTAGATTCGGAAAGCGGAGTAAAACTCTTATCTCCTTTGCGATACCCGTAAACTTTCACACTATTGCCAAGCCTCTTCGTCAGTGTTGTCGCCGTCATTGGGCCGGTGACGCGCACGAGTACATCGTCTTTCTCCTCCAACTTTGACTGTCCATCCCACGTGCGCAGCTGGGCTTGGGCGATAGGCATAATCTCAATATCCACGTCAACTCCATAGGACTGGAGGATACTCATCAAAGAAATTTCCTCATCAACATGAGGGTTTTCAGGGAATAAAGGAGCATATATATCCGAATCGTCAGATTCCCATTCACCATTCGGGATATCCTTATAAAGACTAAGGTCGAATTCCTGTTTGTTTTTCAGTACAGAGTAGACTTCAAGTAGCACCCGCTTTTTCATTTTCGTCGAAATATCATTGTGACGATGAACATGGGCGTGAATTACATAGGGCTCTTCGGGCGCGCGAAGCTCACTGGGAACCTCGAAAACGTACTTGCCACTCCAATTCTTTTTGTATTGAGGTGGCACCGCGTCAGAATGCCAACGGTAAATACCGTCGTCCCCCTCAGTCAAGGTGACGGGTGCGCCTGAAGATATCAGCTCTTCTATTGAGATGTCATCATCATTGTCGACTGCGTTATCGACCGTATCTTCAGAAGTATCGTTGTGAGAGTTTTCTTCATCGTCAACCTCAAGTACTCCAAAGCCACTATCCCGATCGGGATGAATCTGTTGGAGCCCAACCGTTGTGCCGACACCTATAGAAAAAGCTACAGTGAGAACCACGCCTGCCGCGCGCCGCAGAAGCGGTGATTTTTTGAGGAAACGTGTGGCGACCGTGCCAATCTCCGATTTTGCATAGGTGAGATCGCGCTCCATATTTTCGCGGTGTTCTATCGCGTCACGCTCCTGCTGGTACTCAAGGCTCGTGCCCGTTTTCTTTTGCTGTTCATTGTCTTTTGCCATTACATCTCCTCCCTTCATCTCTACTGCACAGGTATATCGCCCGTGTCGACTTGCATGAGCGTCCACGGCACATTCATTGAGCCTGAAGACGGTAAAACAAAAATGTAGCCAGGTTGCGGATCGGGCGTACCGTCAGAATAATCAAAAGATTTTAGGTACTCAGAATAGTCAGAAGAATCAGACGGGTCCACTTCAATAGCACGGGGTCCGAAATAGTTAAGCCCTTGACTGGCATGCACAGTTGCACGGAAAGTACCAGAAATATCGGCGTCGAATGTGAAACTATAAGCACCTGAAGTGGTGCGAATAAACGCGGGGCCTGTCCCTTGGAATGGGGATGTGCCGTCCCAATCGACGGGCGTGGCGTCCTCAAACTCCATCAGATCCACATTCAAAGTTGCCCCAATTCCCTTTATGGTAAGCGTCGTTGGACGATTTTCGTGATTCCACGTAGTGCGAGCCACGGGAATCCAAACATCGACAGACCCGTCATCAGCAGAGGGGCAAAAACGAAAAAATCTGAGATTGTAGTCCTCGCTATCAGCTACGGCGCTATCCACGTACGTGGGGTCAAGACGAAGTGAACACAGAGCATTGTCATTCACATCAGACGCCGGAGCATGAATGTGTAAAACGTGGTTTTTCCTCAAAACTACTTCTGGGAAAGAAACTACTACCTCCTGAGCACGGTTAGTGTCCTTAGGCAAATCAACAGAGATATGCCTGATACCCTCAGCATTTGGGTTCGGGAACCTGATTGTATCTTCTGTTGTGACGGACTGCCCAGGGGGATTCTCTAGCCTATCGACACCTCGGACGATTCCCCACGAACCAAATCCAAAGACGAGGGCAAGGGCGCCAAGGAGTGCGACATATTTGGGTGTGCTCATCGGCTTTTTTGCCACGCCCATTACACGCCTAGCGAGCGCCTGCTGCTCGGCTTCTTCTGCGCTTAATTGCTCAGAGGAATCGCTCGGCGTCATATCAGTGGAATGGTGAGTGGACATGAGGCAATCCTAACGCATTGCTACTGGACTTAGCCCAGTTGCCACCAGGGTGGCTTGCTCCCGCTCTCTATAATCTCAACAAAAAGATATCCCGAAGCATCGTCACGGTCAAAACCGAGCTCTTTAATAAGCTCCTGCTTTAATACGCCTAAATACTCGTCCGGCATAATCGAGACGGCGTACGGATCGTTGAGATATCGAAAACCCTCCGAAGGCTTATAGATAGACAAGGCAACTCTGCAATTGCCAAACTCCAGCGCGAGATTATCAAGAGAACCAGAAAAAGCGATAAAAGTCGACGTGTTCCCGTCCAAAGACTCACTCGTATCCCATGGAAGTGCGACAGCTGAGACGGGGAAAAAATCCACATCGAACTGGACGCCCCCACCAGTAAAAGCCACCTCGGGAGTAATCTCTTTATGCTTCACCGTCGGAAAAGGAGCAGGAAGCGTATACATCTTCTCGAAAGTGGACTCTTGTATATTCCGGCATGCGTCATCATAGTTCACTGTGCTTTTTTCTCCGAATTCGCCGTTATAGGAAAGCACTGGCGTACACGATTTTCCGTACCGGCTCGATTCATCAACAAAGCCTGTGACTCGCATGAACCACGGCTGGGACGTGTCCAACACTATTTTTTCAGGGATTTCCACCCGCTGTGTATCACGAATACCCTGCGTACCATGAGTGAGCTTGACGTGAGCTCCAAAGCTTCCGCCAGGCTCTTCTTTGGTTTGAATAAACGTCGTTTCCTCTTCATTGTGCGCCTCTGGAGCGTCGTCCTGAGCTGCGGGAACATCCTGTTGCTGCTGAGTTGTGGGTGCTGGAGTCTTACTATAGTGGCTACCAAGAGCAACGACGACACCAGCAAGTATGAGAGCGCCAGCAGCTATCACGGCAGCCGAACGGCGAGGGGAGCGCCTAGAAGAATGAATAAGACCAAGTGTTTCATCACGCTCGAGCTTCTGGGCAGCCTGAACACCCATCTCAATTGCATGGTCAAAACGTTCACTAGCACTGGGAAGCTCAGCAGCTCCCTCAGCATCAATCTCCTGTGCCCACTCGGGCTTATAACCGCTGTGCTGCTCCCACGAATTGGAGCTTTTCTCGTTTCCCTTAGCCATTCTTATCTCCTATTGAATACTCCACCCGTGGACAAAAGGTGAGCCATTTCCAACCCACAGCAATTCAACCCCGTCAAACCTCTTCGTACCTTTACCCGAAAGATCAATGGTGTCGGCACCAAAATATTGAAAGTTGACAAGCGAATTAAAGGAAGTATCGCCGGGGCGCCAGCCGTAAATATACAGATCTGAGCCGCCCTTACCCGTTCTACTAAACTTCTTAGCCGTAATCGGACCAGTTACGCGGAACAACTCGGATTCATTCTGTTCCAGTTTTGAATGTCCATCCCATGTGCGAAGCGGTGCTGTGCTTGCAGGCATCAATTCAATATCGACGTCAACACCGCGTGAATCGACGATAACCGTGGCAAGTTCTTCGTCAATATGGGAGTTTTTCTGGAAGAAAGGCATGTAAAAATCTTGCACATCAGGAGCTGATTCCCAATCTTTTGTTTGACGAAAAGAAAGATGAAAAATGGGATCGCCATAGCGCTTGCCATCGTGAGAATAGTTAATATCCACCAAGCCCGCATAATCACGCCACACATCAGCTCGCCGCTGAGTGTGGGCATGAAGAACATAGGGTACGTCTGGCTTGTGAAGCTCAGCGGGAACCTCAAAAGCGTATTCGCTAGCCCACGTTTCACGATAAGGAACCTTTACGGCATCGATATGCGCCCTATAAATACCATCCGCGCCTTTAGTGAAGGTAGCTTGAGTTTTTGAGGCGATGTACTCCTCATGCGACCAATTGTCTGACTCACGCGTATCGTCGGCGTTGTTATTGTCGCTCTCAGTAGACGTCTCCTCCTCATCTGTGACGTCGTCATTCTGAGTGTCCTCGTCATTCTGGGTATCGTCGTCATTCTGAGTATTCTCGTCATTCTTAGTCTCTTCGACGGGCGGCTTCACCTCAACAATGCCAGAGCCGCTATCGGGGGCAGAGTGAATCTGGTGGACTCCCACTGCCACGCCTATTCCAAGGGCGAGCACCACCGCAATGCCGATACCTGCTATGCGCCGAGGAAAAGGAGTGCCTTTGAGGAAGTCCCCCGCAATCGTGCCGATTTCCGACTTGGCATAGCTGAGGTCGCGCTCGAGATTATCAAGGTTCTCCGTCTCGGCACGCTTCTCACGCTCGCTTAGCTTAGCCTTCTTCGCGCGTGTAGCTTTTTTGCCCTTTTTGCTGTTCTCGGCATATGCGTCAAGCTGATACGAATTAGTGTTACTTTTCTTCATGACATCTCCCCCATTGCCTCATTGTCGGTCCGGCAAATCGCCCGTATCTATTTCCTCGAGGACCCACGAAACGTCCATGTAGCCATTACTAGGAACCAGAAAAATGTAACCAGGGCTTGGCTCTGACGTGCCGTCAGTGTAGAGAATAGAATCATAAGCGCCGTCCTTGGTATTAAGATGTAGGTCCTCAAAAACGTCCAATCTTTGACTAGCGTACGCAACACCAGCGAATCCTTTGTCGGAGTGAAAGGAGAAAGCGTAGGCGTCCGACGTGGTGTGAATAAACGCTGGGCCTGTCCCTTGGAATGGGGATGTGCCGTCCCAATTATTGGGCGACGCATTCTCGAGCTTCATAAGGTCAAAATCCAAAGTCACTCCCCAACCCCTGACTATGAACTTTGAAAAACGATTGTCATAAATCCAGTCTGTGCGCGTGACAGGCAGCCAAATATCGACTGAACCATCTGTAGACGTCGGGCAAAGATTTGGGGTGACGAGGCTATTAGTCGTTTTGTTGCTAACCTTGTCAAATATGGAAGTTTCAAAACGAAGCGAGCAATAAGCGTCTTTATTGAGCGTGGAGGCGGGAGCGTAGACGTGCAGGGCGTAGTTATGCTCTAAAGTGTCACTAGGTAAAGCAACCTCGACATTTTCCCTATTGTGCTTAATCGAGGGCAAGGCGACGCTAACGTGCATGACACCGCTAGGATCCGGAGCACCAAAATTGGCAATCACCCTATCTTCTTTTGCTTTATCTGCGCCTTCGGCAGGTTTTTTCTCTGCGTTTCCGCCAGGTTTTTCTTCAGGATTGTTGACGGTGTTGTCGTTTCCGTTGTTGACGGGATTCTCGTTCGTTATTTGTACAGGCTGTTCAGAATCCTTCACTAGAGCTTCGACACCTCGCACAATCCCCCACCCGCCAAGGCCAACGACAAGGACGATACCAATAAGCAGAGCAATATACCGAGGTGTACTCATCGGTTTTCTGATAACCGAAAATACGCGCTCGGCGAGCGCCTGCTGTTCGGCTTCTTCTGCGTTTAACAGCTCAGAGGAATCGCTCGGCGTCATATCAGCGGAATGGTGAGTAGACATGAGGCAATCCTAACGGATTATGGCTCAGTTTAGTGTCCACCACAGTGGACTTGAAGCATCATAGGCATTAGTTCGCGCTTCAACAAAAAGATATCCCGACGCGTTCTCTTTATTGAAACCAAGCTCGTCAATACACTCAGTCTTAAGATCAGTCAAAACCTTATAGGCGTTATCGTCTTTTTTAAGATTAACCCACCCATCTTCATCAGAAGAACCACAAACAGATCGTCCATAAGCATAGAGCGCAAGGTCGCCGCCACCGTAATTCAACGTGAGATTGTCGAGAGAACCAGAGAAAGCGATGAAGGTAGAATTATTGCCCCTCAGCGGTTCAGATCTATCCCACGGAACAGCGAGAGTGGACACAGGAATGAAGTCAATATCCATCGAAACCGACGCGCCAGAAACCTTAAGTGTGGCTTCTTGTTCTTTCGGATCGTAGCTTGTCTTAATTTTGGGAAGGGGATGAATTTGCTCGACATCAGACTGGCGCATCCACGAGTAATCATTGTCGTTGGGCCTATGCTCGCCAACAGCTTCTCTCCATTCGACGATTGCCACCTTAGACTCCCGATCTAGTTCGTCACACCAATCCGTGCGGGTAATAAGCCCACCATGCAGCCCATTCCTGATTAAACAGGAGGACATCCACTGGCTCGATGTATCTATGGTGGTATGCACTCGAATTGCCCACGGCCTTTTATGAGACTCCACTGCTGAGGGGACTATCACGTACTTTTCGCTGTCATACTTACTTGTTTCCAAAACAACATGGGCGCTGTATATGCCGTCATCTCGCTTAGTAGGCTCAATGGGGGTTTCTTCTTCTTCCTGTTGGGATTCCTGCTGATCTCCTCCAGATTTCTGCTGTCCTTCTTCAATCTCCTGTTGGGAAGAAGAAGGAAGCTCGCTCTGTTTAGGAGAAAGAGCAACCCCAACCCCAGCACCAGCAATAACGAGTGCCGCAAGCATAGCGGCAGGACGGCGACGAGAGCGCTGTCGAGGTGGAATAAGACCAAGAGTTTCGTCACGCTCGAGAGCCTCAGCAGCCTCGACACCCCTCTCGATTGCGCGGTCAAGACGTTCACTGTCACTGCGCGGGCTGGCAGGTTTATCAGTGTCAAATTCTTCCGCCCACTCAGGCTTGTACGTATTCCCGTGTGCCGTTGAATGAAAATCTTTCGTGTGTTTCTTAGCCATTTCCCACTCCTATTCAAGGGTCCACGCGCCCTTATTCCTCTCATAAGCCTCAACCCACAGCAACTCAACGCCGTCCAAGGTCATAGAGCCTGCCGCAAATTCTTCACCAGAAAGGTCTGCCCATTCACGCCCCTCGCCAGTTTCGCCGTTTATAGACATAAAAACCTGTGCGAGCGGAGTGAGAGCCGAATCTCCACGGCGATATCCGTAGACACCCGCGTAATCATTGGCGTCGGCACGTAGGTGTGTTGCCGTGATAGGGCCAGTGACACGGAACAGCTCAGATTTTTTCTGTTCCAGCTTTGAATGACCGTCCCATGTGCGCAATGGAGCTTGCGAAACCGTCAGGAACTCCATATCCACATCGACCCCGCGTGCCTGAAGTGTAAGCCAGGTAAGTTCGTTATCCGCATGTGGGTTATTCGGGAAAAAGGGCGCATAGAAATCTGAGGACTCCGCAGACCCCCACTCTTCTTCTGGCAGAAAATACAAATCCTGCTGACCCAAAACTTTTGTGCCTTTCGGAGAAGAATATGTAACCAGTTCTATCTCCTTTTTCCCTTGTGCCTCAACGTCATTTCGTAAACGGAGATGAATGTGGAGAACATACGGCTGTGCCGACGTGCGGACCTCGTCAGGAACGTCAAATGTGTATTCGTCGTTCCAGTCTTCATGGTAACGCACAGGCCCCGCGTCAGCGTGCCACCTGTAGATACCGTCCTCACCTTTAGTGAAACTAGCCGTAGCAGCTGAACGACTACTGCTATTCGCATCAGTATCTGCCTCTGTTTCAGTGTCCGGCTCTGTTTCAGTGTCCGGCTCTGTCTTGGCTTCTTTATCTTTCTCAGCTGGTAAATCTTTAGACTGAGAATCGTCGTCAATAACTTTCTCAATAACGCCATCACCGCTGCCAGAAACAGAACGAATCTGGTGAACTCCAAGCGTCACACCCACGCCAAGAGCCAGCACTACCACAGCACTAATAATCGCCACACGCCGCGGAAAAGGCGTGTATTTGAGGAGGCGACCGGCAACTGTACCAATCTCAGATTTCGCGTACGTGAGCTCGCGCTCAAGATCTTCGCGACGCTCTATCGTGGCACGCTCGTCATCTTTTGCGCGTGTTTGTTTGGAAGAATCTGACGGTGAGTGGTGGCGAGTGGACATGAGGCAATCCTAGCGTATGGCTGCTGTTCCGTCATCGCGAGTGAGCGTCAGCGAGATCGCTCCAAATACCACCAGGTTTGCTCGTCATGACTCGGCTCTTTCCAGACATAGACAAAAAGGTAACCAGAAGAATCGGGCTTATCAAAACCTAGCTTTTTAATATTCTCAGGTTTGGGAATATTGACATTAGTGCGTTTCTCCTTATCGTAATCAGACTTATTAATAACAACCCACACACGATCTGAAGGGTCATAGGCGTAGATTTCACACTTTTTGCACTTACCAAAATGGAAACGGAGATTTTCCAGTGAACCAGAAAAAGCGATAACGTCGGAAAAACTCCCTTTCAACGGCTCGCTTGTATTCCACTGTGTCGCACCAACCGATACGGGAAGAAAATCCACGTCCAACTGCCCTGAACCATGAAAATCGACAATGCTATTTTTTGAAAGGGGATAATAGCGCTCGACTTCTGCATTCAATATAAGTGGAATCGTGTAATCACAGGTAGTGGACCTTGGCTGCGAATCTAAAAGCTGGTAGTCAATATATGGGTTCACTATATTCCAACCTCTATCGTTAATAATCTCCAACTTCACGAACGTATAAAAAGAATTTTCACCGTAGTCACTACCGTGTATGCGCATCACCCAAGGCTCAGTGCTTGTTAAAACCTCTGCAGGAACGAGAATCTTCTGGCGATCATCCAGAAAAACAAACTGGGTGTGGTAGCTTCCGTCAGGCTGTTTTTCAGGTTGAATTGGTGGCTTTTCTTTGTCAACCTGCGCACTCTCCCCCTCTTTTTCGTCATCAGATACTTCTTTTTGCTCATCAGATTCATCGTGATTCTCAGGCGCAGCTTCTTCCTGCTGAGATGTCGATGAAGAGTCACTGTAATGGGTAGCGATAGCAATTCCAACTCCAACACCAGCAAGAACTAGTGCCACAATCAGAGCGGCAATACGACGGCGAGGGCGCTGGCGAGGAGGAATGAGCCCAAGCTTTTCGTCACGCTCAAGCCCCCGAGCAGCCTCAACACCCATCTCAACAGCTTGGTCAAAAATCTCGCTGTCACTATGCTGGGCAGCATCAGAAGTAACGTCAATCTCCTGTGCCCACTCGGGCTTATAACCGTCGCGCTGTTCCCATGAATCGGAAGAGGTCGTTTTACCACCACTCATGTCAATCTCCTGATGAAATGGTCCACGGTGTAGAGCAATATCCGCGTTTTGTTGTCACCCACAACAATTCAATTCCGTCTAAAGTGTAGGATCCTGTAGCAAATTCGTCACCTGTAAGCTCAGCACTAGGCGTTTGAACCGCATCGGCAAGCAGAGTGAAAGTCGGATCGCCCGGACGCCATCCGTACACCCACGCGTAGCACCTCCCGCCTAGTCCTTGCTGATTATGGTTAACGCTCGTCGCTGTAATCGGACCAGTAACACGGAACAGCTCCGCCTCTTCCTGCTCGAGCTTCGAATGACCGTCCCACGTGCGCAGCGAAACCTGCGAGACCGGCAACAGCTCTATATCAACATCAGCACCATTAGAGAAAAGACGTAACTGGTCAATTTCCTCGTCAAGATACGGATTCACAAGAGCAAGAGGAAAAGTGACGTCATGGGAATCGCCCTCTTCGTTCCCTACGTCATCAGGAAGTTTGTACAGGCGCTGCGTATCATGGAAATACGGGTCGCCACCATTGGAAAACATAATATCTATTGCTGCCGAGTACCTATTAGTCACATCGGGTCGCCTTTGAGTATGGACGTGCGCAACATAAGGCTCTGAGGGTTTGCGCAGCTCATCGGGAAGCGGGAAATAATAATGATCTGCAAGAGTTTCTCGATAAGGAAGAGGAGTTGCTTTAATATGGACACGCCAAATGCCGTCCGCCTCTTTCGTGAAGTTTTCTTGGGTCAGCTCAAAAACGTCATCGCTATCAGTATCGGCATCCTCGTCGGTATCTTCGTTGGCGTCCTCGTTGGTGTCTGTATCGTCCCCGGCTGGTAACTCCTCAGTTTGGGAATCCTCGCCAGTGACTTTCTCAATGACGCCATCACCACTGCCAAAAACAGAGCGAATCTGGTGAACTCCCACCGTCACGCCCACACCAAGAGCCAGCACTACCACAGCACTAATAATCGCTACACGCCGAGGAAAAGGCGTGTTTTTGAGGAGGCGACCAGCGACCTTGCCAATCTGCGACTTGGCGTAGTTAAGGTCGCGCTCGTAGTCATCACGGCGCTCTAGCGCGGCGAGCTCGTCATCTTTTGCGTGTGCTTCTTGAGACGAGCCTGACGGTGAGTGGTGGCGAGTGGACATGAGGCAATCCTAACGCATTAACACTACCCCCGTCATCGCGAGGAAGCGCGCTATGTGCGCGACCGTGGCGATCAATAGTCCATTATTGCGTGCGTTGCAAAGCAAGCAATTGTGTTGGCATTGATTGCCACGCTCGCCTTCGGCTCGCTCGCAATGACGGTAAACAAAACCGTCATTGCCGTCGCTTTCGGCGCCTTCCACAGCACCGAACAATGACGTGTAGCCACCGGTTAGAAAGAGAAACGCCCCTTCACAAAAGAAGGGGCGTTCACAATAATAGAGGGAAAGATTAGACAGCCGTGTAGCCGCCGTCAATCGAGATAGCCGTACCCGTGATGAACTGAGCGTCATCAGAAACGAGGAAGGCGATAAGCTTCGCAACCTCTTCAGGCTCACCCAAACGCTTCGCCGGATGTAGCTCCGCGTAAATGCGGCGATTTTCTTCGTCAATCAACGGAGTCTTGATAACGCCCGGGCAGACAGCATTCACGCGAATGTTCTCAGCAGCATACATTGTGCCGGCAGCGCGGGTCAGGTTCACAACACCGCCCTTAGAAGCCGAATAGGCAACGTTATTCGGCACAGCGCACAGGCCAAACATCGAAGCGAGGTTGACAATTGCGCCACCCTTGCCCTGCTTGCGGAACTGCTCGACAACATAGCGGTCAGTCAGCATAACGCCGGTGAAATCGACGTCGATAACCTTCGACCAGTTTGCGACTGTCTCCTCGTCAATTGGCAGATTGTCGCCACCCAAACCAGCAGAAGCAACCGCGATATTCACCTCGCCGAACTGCTCAACGGCAGCCTCAACCATAGCCTTGACTTCTTCGTCCTTGGTGACGTCCACGCGGAAAGCCTTTGCACCAATCACAGCAGCAACCTTTTCCACTTCGGGCGAGTAGTCGGCAATCATCACCTCAGCGCCGAGAGCGATGAACTCCTGTGCAGTAGCCAGACCAATACCAGAAGCACCACCGGTAACAATGGCTTTCTTGCCTGTCAAATCCGCAATCTGTGTCATTTTTTCTCCTTGATTTGTGTTCGCATACCGCCCTATTTACGCGGTATGGCATGACATGTACAGCCTACGGGTCTGGGTATATTTTTGCGGCTTTTTACCTTATGAGCTGACAAAAGTAAAGATATAGTAAAACCTCCCTCGCGATATTCGGACGTTGTTCGCGGGGACGGTGATGAGTTAGACGGGCGAGAGGCCCGTGCGCAGGAGTTCGTTGAATTGGTCCTCGGAAAGCATGGGGACGCCAAGGGCCTCGGCTTTGGTGGCTTTCGAGCCGGCATTCTCACCGACGACCACAAAGTTTGTTTTTTTGGAAACAGAACCAGCAGCCTTGCCACCGTGAGAAATAATCGCTTCCTTGATTCCGTCTCGCGTGTAGCCTTCCAGCGTGCCTGTGGCAACAATTGTCATTCCCGCAAGAGTCTGCTCTACGCTCTCTTTATCGCCTGCTTCATCGGCAAAGGCGACACCTTCGCTTGTCCAACGCTCGATAATCTCGCGGTGCCAATCAACCTCGAACCAGTCGAGGAAACTCCGCGCGATAATATCGCCCACACCCTCGACCTGCGATAAGTCTTCCAAACCGGCCTCACGCGCTGCCTCCAGCGAACCGTAACGTGCCGCGATAGCGCGAGCAGCCACAGGGCCGACGTGCCGTATCGACAGCGCCACGATTTTCCGCCACAGCTCTTTGTCTTTGGCGCTCTCTAGCTCCGATAAAACCAGCTCAAGAGTTTTGCCGGGCTTGGACGGAATAGCCACATTGTCTTTCGTCTTATAGACTTTCCAATCCGGCATCGTCCACGCGGCACGCACATAACGCCAGTCCCCCGTCAACTCGCCACCCTCACGCACCTCTTGCCAAATGCGCGTATCGCGCACTGCCTCAGCCGTCAAAGAAAACAAGCCAGCTTCCGAGGAAAGAATCGGCAATTGCAGCTCGGGAATACCCAGTTTCTGCTGCATATCGAGAGGAATGATGGTCTCTGAATCAACGATTGCACCGTCCTCGTCAACAACACCGGAAGCTTCAAGCTGCGTACGCGAAATCTGCACAGCAGACCAGCGCGGCTCTTTTTCCGTCTCCCCGCGATACGCAGAATTCTCAAAAAAGAGCCGATGCCCGGTCGCTAGAGCCATGAGTGCCTCGCGACGATTGTGCTCTGGGTCGGTGAGCCACAGGGCGGTTTCATCGCCGAGCGCCTCAATATCGAGCGCTCCGCGCGAGCCGATATGGGCAACGCGGGCGACAAGCTGAGCGGGGCACGAGCGCGTGTTCTGGCAGCGCAAATCGACATCGCCGGCTTTCGAGGCGCGAATCTCGCCCCCACAGCTCGGGCACGTTGTTGGCATATGCCATTCGTGCTCGCTACCGTCACGAGCAGATAAAACAGGCCCAAGCACCTCGGGAATCACGTCGCCGGCCTTGCGGAGAATCACCATGTCTCCAATGAGGACGCCCTTGTTTTTCACCTCGTCTGGATTGTGCAGCGTCGCGCGCGAGACGACCGAGCCCTGCACGGTGACGGGCTCCATGACAGCAAAAGGTGTCACCCTGCCCGTGCGCCCGACATGGACTTGGATATCGAGCAGGCGAGTCTCGACTTCCTCGGGCGGGTACTTGTAGGCGATAGCCCAGCGCGGCACGCGGCTGGTCGCTCCCAGCGCTTCTTGGAGGGCGCGGTCGTCAACTTTGAGGACAACACCGTCGATACCATAAGCCAAGTCGTAGCGGTGCTTCTCGATATGGGCGACGAAGCTTTCAATCTCGCTCCACGAGGAAGCCTTGGAGCGATATGTGGAAACGGGAATGCCCCATTGCTCGAAACACTCGTAGACGCCGCTTTGTTTTTCTAGGCGAGCGGCGGTTTGGGCGTCAACGCCACTGAGGGCACCGATACCGTGGGCGATGAAAGACAGCGGACGCTTGCCTGCTTCTTTAGGGTCTTTTTGGCGGAGCGAGCCGGCAGCGGCATTGCGGGGATTGGCGAATTCACGCGCGAGGGCGCGCGGCTTTTCCCCTGCCGCTTTCAGCGCTTCGTTCTCGCGGCGAAGCTGCTCGTTGTGGGCGCGCACCTGCTCATTCATGCGCTCAAAATCGTCTGTCGCAATGAAAACTTCGCCGCGCACTTCCATCACGTCGGGGTAATCGACGCCGTCCAGTTCCCACGGAATCGAGGCGATTGTGCGGACGTTGGCGGTGACGTCCTCGCCGGTTACGCCGTCGCCGCGGGTTGCCGCGATAGTCATTGTGCCCTGCTCGTAGCGGATATTGACGGCAAGACCGTCGATTTTTTCTTCTGCCACTACGGGCGGCGCACCGACACCCTCATACCATGTACGCAACTCGTCGAGAGAGAATACGTCTTGCAGGGAAAAGAGACGCTCGAGGTGGGTGACGGGGGCGAAAAGGGTGCTTGTCGCCTGCGCGCCGACAGCGAGGGTGGGTGAGGTGGGGCTGGCAAGCTCGG
This sequence comes from Actinomycetaceae bacterium, assembly GCA_017539125.1. GTDB lineage: Bacteria > Actinomycetota > Actinomycetes > Actinomycetales > Actinomycetaceae > RUG11864. The sequence goes on from JAFYHO010000004.1 coordinate 24,497, forward strand.
GATAGGCGGCTTCAAGGTCGCGCAATTCGTGGATAAGACGGTCGTAATGCTCATCGGTCATTGTCGGGCTGTCACCCGAATGGTAGGCGGTTTGCGCCTGCGCAATCAGCGGGCCAATCTCGCCGTGGCGCTCGCGCGCCTGCTGAACAGTCAATATCTCGCTACTCATCTTTTCCACCTCTACATCTTCGCATACTTTACCTCAACCGTCATTGCGAGCGAACAACGTGAGCGCGGCAATCTATAGTCCCACCGCTGCAATACAATCACTCGAGATTGCTTCGTCAAAAGTGTAAAAACAAGTTTTCTTCTTCAGAAAGAATGACAATAACTTGGACATTTTCACGAAATCAAGAGTTTGAACAAGCACAATATCCACGTTTTCAAAAGTTAAGAATATCGCCCCCATCCCTAAAAATGCACTTGCACAAGCAACAAAATACAAACTACTTGACATGACGTAGTAATTACCCTATCGTAACTACTACGTCAGACGTACTACATCAGAAATAGTAGAAAGGAGGAGTGATGATTTCCAGCGATGTCCTACGCGGATACACCGACACGATGATTCTGCGCGTTCTGCTCGACGGCGATAACTACGGATACGAAATCTCCAAAGCAATCACCGAACTATCGGGCGACACCTACACCATGAAAGAAACAACGCTCTACTCCGCATTCAAGCGTATGGAAAAAAACGCTCTCATCACTTCCTACCCCGGCACAAAAACAGGCGGCAAACCGCGCACCTACTTCACAATCACCGAAGCAGGGCGCGCCTACTATGCCGACAAATGCGCCGAATGGACTGAAAGCACCAACCTCATCTCCCGTTTTATCACGCAAGGAGGAACAGAAAAATGAACCCCATAGATACTTACCTCGACACTGCATTCTCGTCACTACCTGCAACACACGATGCTATCGAAGCACGTAACGACATTCGCATTCTCATGCTCGATAAGCATGAAGAGCTGACCTCTCAAGGCATGAGCGAAGAAGAAGCATACGAAAAAGTTGTTGCCGATTTTGGCGATATTTCGGAAGTCGCCTACGCTCTCGGCTTGGGCGAGTTCGTTGACGGCACGAATCCTATCGACAACAACGCAATCCGCATGGACGAGCCACGCGCGAAAGCTTATGTTGAGCACCGCGCCAGCCGTGGACGGAAGATTGGTCTGGGCGTTGGGCTCATCGGACTGTCGATTGCCGTCTGGGGCGCCACCACAACATACTACAACGCTACCCATAGTCTCCCCCAAGAAAATATCGACTTCCCTCCTACACTAGAGTTGTTTAGTCTCGGCGTTGTCGCTCTCGCCCTCGGTGTCGCCCTATACCTCTTCCTCTCCAATCCGTACAAGACAGAAAAGCTTTTTGTCACGAAAATGCCCCTAGCTCTCACACGAAAGACTAAAGAAACCATTGTGGCGCAGCGTGAAGAAGGCAAAGGAAGGCAAAGGACACGTTTAACCCTGGGAATTACGCTACTCATAGTTGGTGAAATCATCAGTCCTCTTTTCGTTGGATATTTCTATGATGGCACCTCTCCTCTCGTAGCAGCATTAACCGTACTTCCCTCCGTTATCCCCTCCCTACTCGGAGCCTATCTCCTCATTATCTATATCTTTGAGCGCAAAGCCTATAAAGCACTTCTCAAATAGCAATGAACCACGCGAACACAAGGGGCTGTATCGATTCGGTACAGTCCCTTTCCAATACCCTACGTAAGAACTAGGCGACGTCCATGTCGAGATAGACCCATGTGCCGCCGCCGTCTCCATTCACCAAGCGATTTTAGGGACAATATGTAATCAAATGATTACAAACGAATGCGAATGCTGCTATGATAGAAACACAGAAAAGGAGGTACTAATCATGGCAAGTGCATTGGTACAGTTCCGCGCAGACGAAGCGGAGAAGATAGAAGCCGTACAGATTTGCGAAAGACTCGGATTAAATCTTCCTGCATACCTCAGAATGTGCATGTCACGTCTTGTACAGGAACAGGGAGTTCCTTTCAGTATGCGCTTAGTAGATGCGGAGAACCCTGGAATCGCCGCAATGAAACGCGCGAGCCAGATAGCGGCTGAGCGCGGCATATCCGATATGACGCTGGATGAAATCAATGCGGAGATAGCAGAAGCAAGGAAGCAGTAGGTGGCTATGAAGTATTACGCTGTTATAGACACGAACGTACTTGTTTCAGCAATGATTAAATGGCAGTCAGTCCCCGGTAGTGTTCTGGAATTTGCACTTAGCGGCATGATTGTCCCTTTACTCAACACAGCCATAGTAGATGAATACCGTGAAGTTCTTGCAAGACCAAAGTTTGGTCTTACAGAAGATATCATCGCTGACATTATTGCTTCATTGGAAAAGTCAGGATTTTATGTTGATGCAGAAGAGACTGAGATTGACTTACCAGATCCAAAAGATCGCATTTTTTATGAGGTAGTCATGGAAGAACGTAAGGAAGAAAACGCGTATCTTGTAACAGGTAACATCAAGCATTTTCCGAATGAGCCGTTCATCGTTACTCCAAGGCAAATGCTGGACATTATTTTAGAAGATACGAACTTTTAATGAAGTGCCAGCTAGGCGACGTCCATGTCGAGGGAGACGCACGTGCCGCCGCTCTCGCCGTTCTCCCAGCGAATAGAGCCATGCAGCTCGCCAGCCACAAGCGTCTCCACAATAGAAATGCCTAAGCCGCGCTTCGGACCGTCCTCCCCCACACCAATACCGTCATCAGACACCTGAACGTGCAGATAGTTCGCTGTGCGCACCCCGCGCACATAAATCGTGCCGCCATTAGGCAGACCATGCTCAATCGCGTTAGAAATTAACTCGTTCAGAACAACGGCCAACGCGGTCGTCTGCGCCGCGCCAATCTTGCCGAAATTGCCCTCGACAATGACATTCACCTTGTCGCCGGCAATCGCAATATCGCTCGCCATATCCAAAAGTGGGCCGACAATCTCATCGAAACTAACCTGCTCGTCAATACGCTGTGACAACACCTGGTGAACGAAAGCAATCGTCGCCACGCGGCGCTGCGCCTCAGAAAGAGCCGCCTGCGTATCACTCTGAGAAGCCCGGCGCGCCTGCATACGCAACAAAGCCGAAACCGTCTGCAAATTATTTTTCACGCGATGATTAATCTCCCGAATCGTCGCGTCCTTCGTGACAAGCTCCTGTTCACGCCTACGAATCTCAGTAATATCGCGGCACAGCAGCATAGCCCCCAGACGCTCACCCCGCGCAAGCAACGGGACAGAGCGCAAAGCAAGAATGGCAGTGGCAGTCTCCACCTCGGAAAACCACGGAGCGAGACCGCCAGCCACACTCGACAACGCCTCGTCCAACACGGAACGACCACCCACAACACCGAAAATCATGTCCGCCATATTTTGCCCCACAAGCGAACCCGTCAAACCAATACGGTGAAAATTGGAAATCGCATTAGGCGAAGCGTACAAAACAATACCGTCCGCATCCAAATGAATGAAACCGTCCGTCAAACGCGGCATACCATGACGGTACGCTGTACTGGAATCAGGGTGCGGGAATTCGCTGGTCGTCACCATCGTAAGCAACATATCCGAGATTTCGATATACGTATTCGCGCCGATAATGGGAAAAGTCGAAGAAAACTCGGGGCGGTTCGCCGAGACGACAACATCAAGCAGAGCAATCGGTCGCCCTTCGTTGACGATGGGATAAATCGTGTGTTCCCTACCCTCGAAACGCACCGAGCGAATGCCTTGGTCGTCAAAACAGGCACGGGCAGTCTGCGCAAGCTTGCCTGTGTAAATATCGCCGGCAATATCCTCAGAATACGACGTACCAACCGTGGCGGGGCGACAATGGCGGACGATAAGAATATCCCCATCATCAGTAGGAATGCTCAGCAGCAAATCGGCAAAAGACACATCGGCGATGAGCTGCCAGTCGCCCAAAAAGCGGCTGATATGCTCCCTATCAGCCGGAGTAAGGTGAGAAGAATGCAAAAGGGCACTCGACAAACTTGGCACAGCACAAGAATAGCAAGATTCATTCGCCTAGCAGGAAAATGAAACTGCCGTCGCGTTTTGTGTGTGGCACAATTAAGCGCATGGATATTTCAACACATTTCACTGTACATGGCGCGCCTGACGCGGTAGCTGAAACTTTGCTCAGCGAGGAATTGGCAGAAGCACGCATGAAATCACTAGGGGTGAGCGATTACAGCCACAAGCGCGAGGGTGATGTGGCGGTCACCGATTGCCGCGTCGGAGTTGATCGGTTGCCCGATGCTGCGCGGCGCTTCGTCAAAAATGGCGTCCACGTGACAATGACTGCGCGCAAGTCTGGGCACACGGTGGACTATTCCTTTGATATGCACGGTCTACCGGCTGCTGTTTCTTTAAGCCAGAAGCTTTCTAGTGACGGTGACGATACGCGCGTTGACGTTGACGGTGAGGTTAAGGTTAAGGTTCCTATTATGGGGGCAAAATTAGAGAAAAAGGCGGCTGGCTACGTCCTGCCTATTTTCAAAGACGATGCGAAAATCATCGAAAAGCTGCTCAAAAACTAGGCTCCGTTACTGCCACTTTTCCCGTCATTGCGAGCGAGCCTGAACGGCGAGCGCGGCAATCTATAGTCTCTCTAACTGCTCGCGTTGCAAAGCGCGCAATAAAAGAACTATAGATCGCCACGGTCGCTAAAGCTCCCTCGCGACGACGGGGTGGGTAAATTTTAGGAACGCAGGGCGACCCACTCGGCAAGCTCCATGCGCACGCCCGTGTAGAACGGCGTATCGAGGCGCACGAACAAGCGAGCTTCGGCCTCGCGCTGGCGGCGCAAAACAGCCATAACGCGGTCGAGACTGTCGCCCTCGAGCGAAACCGTCCACTCCCAATCGCCCAGCGCGAAAGCAGCCAAGGTCGAAACGGGAACGTCATTGAACTCGCGTCCATTCGCGCCATGCTCGCGCAGGATAGCGCTGCGGCGATTCTCGGGCAGGTAGTACCAGTCCCACGAGCGCACGAAGGGATAGACCGCCAGATACTTGCGGGCGGCGAAACCGCCGAAGCAGGCAGCGAGGTGAATGCGGTTAAACTCGGCGGCCATGTGGCGGCTCATCGCCGACCAGACCGGCTCGAAAGCACCCTGAGATGCGACTGCGCGATAGGCGGCCTGGCACTCCTCAGCGGACTTGCCGAGCACCCAGCACATGAGGTCGGCGTCAGCGCGGAAACCAGCGACGTCGTACCAGCCGCGAATCTCGACACCCGTCGCCCTGACAGCAGCGTCAAGAGCGGCGGCGTCCTCGGCGGTAAACTCGCCGACCTGCGTAAATACCATGTGTAGTGCCCAGTTCTCCTCAGCGAGCACTTGCTCTGGGTCAACAACCCAGTCGCGCGGGTCATGCGTAATCTCCGGCGCTGGCTTGAACGGGGGATGTTGTGGCATTGCCATTGTTCACTCCTTAGTTGTGGTTATCGGATTGTGGGTTGAAAGTTTGTTGGGGGTGGGACGGTGACGGGTGCGCGGGTACTGGCAGCAGTTCACACCGCAGTTCTCGCCCCACGCGGGGTAGGTGTCGGCAGCAACCGGCAGGTCAACCTGTTCGCCGCGAGCCTGAGCGGCACGCTCAAAAATGAGCTCGGTAAGCTGGTCAACCATAAGCGCGCTGTCGCCAACCGTCCCCGCGCGCCGATAGTTCAAACCGAGAGCTTCCGCCGTCTCACGTGCACCAGTATCGAGGTCAAATACCACTTCCATGTGGTCGGAGAGGAAACCGATAGGCGCAGCGACGACCGAGCGCACGCCACGGTCTGCCAAATCGACAAGATGATCATTGATATCCGGCTCAAGCCACTTGGCTTGTGGCGGGCCCGAGCGCGAACAGAAAGCCAGGTCGAAAGGAATCTCCATACCGGCTTTTTCGCTGACTTTCGCCATAATGGCGGCTCCGACTGCGAGGTGCTGGGCGAGATACGTCCAACCCTCACCGAGACAGTTCTGCTCGCGAGTAATCGGCAAAAGAGCCGATAGCGCCGCAGGTGACAGGGCGTTTTCTTCGCGGACAGACATATCGGCAGCGGGGGCGATCGCCACGTCGGACGTTCCGTCCTCCTCGCACAACGAGGAGTGGAAGGTCTGTGAAAGCTCGCTTTCACGAGACTGGAACGACGAAGTTGTGGAAGTCGCCGAAGGCGACGAACAATGACGAGGGGAGTCAACCAGCGCGGGGGTGGCGGGGGCGTCCATTGACGGCTGCGGTCCAGACGCACGCGCCATCGAGAGCGGAATCGAATGGGTTACGAGCACAACGCGCCCGTCCTTATCACCCAAATCCTCCCAGGCGGCAAAAATCTGCTCGGCATTCGCCTCAATAAAACCGTCTGTATTCGCAAAAGGCCGCACTCTGTCGAGCACAACCTCGCTGATATCCTGCTCAGCCGCAACCTCTTCGAGGGCAGCCGCAAGATTTTCGCGGTACTGACGGCAGCCGGAATACGAGGTGTAAGCGGTGGTAAAGAGAGTGAGAATGCGGCGCGCTCCCCCGCCAATCTGCTCGGCGAGAGTCTCGGCAAAATAGGGATGCCAATTGCGATTGCCTAGCGAAATGCGCACCTGCGAGCCGGCAGCGGCAAAGCGCTCGTTCAAATCCTCGCAGAGCTGGCGATTGCACGCGTTAATTGGGGAAACGCCGTCGAAACGCTGATAGTGCCCCGAGACTTCAAGCAGGCGCTCATCGGGAATGCCCGCACCCTTGGTCGCATTGCGCATAAAAGGCAGCACGTCATCGGGCCCCTCCGGGCCTCCGTAAGAAACCAGAAGAAGAGCGTCATAGGGAGCGAGCGGGTCAGACATCGGCTCCCTCTTTTTCCGCCGCTTCCACGGCTGGCGCGTCCGCGTCATCGTCCTCGCGACCAAAAACGTCCATGAAAGCCTCAGCCCATTCTTGCGTGCGCCCCTGAGAGGCGGCCGCCTGGGCATTGACCGTGGGAACGTGGGCGATACGATTGGCGAGACGCTGCAACGATCGAACAGCTTGTTCAACAGAAACTTGCCCGCTAGAAGGCAGGCGCGCAGCCTCATCGGCAACCGCCTGGGACAGATGCTTACGCAGTTGGAGGACAAGGGAATCGGCATTGCGCATACGCATTTTGCCACGCAAATCCATCACGCCCTGCTCAACCAGACGGCTGGCAGCCATAACCTGCTCGCGCTCCAAATCGGGAACTTCAGCGCGCACGCACTCCAAATCAATCAAATGCACGCCCTCAATCTCGCCCGCTTCTTCCTCGACGTCCCGCGAGAGCGCCATGTCAACAAAAGTGAGGTCTTGATTGCGCCGCTCCATCACGTCCGCAACGATATCCGCAGTGATGACGGGGGCGTGCCCGCGGCACGTGACGACAATATCTGCCTGTTCGAGAGTCAGCAAAAAGTCCTCTTTTTCAATGCTTTCAAGGCCGTGACGCTGTGCAAATTCGGGGCCGCGCTCAGAAATCGAGTAAGAAATAATACGCCCAATCCCGCGGGTACGCAGGGCGGCGACGCTCGCTCCCGCATACGAACCCGTCCCCACTAAAACAGCCGTTGCGCCTTTCAAATCGACAGTTTTTTCAGCCAAATCAAGGGCGACCGAGACGATAGAACGCCCCATTTCTTCCAACCCCGCCAGCTGGGCGACCTTGCGCGAGGTCGATAGAGCCGCCTCAAAACAACGCCCCAAAGTCGAATCGACCTGCGAACGCGAGCAAGCTCGATCATAAGCGCGGCGCACCTGCCCCCTGATTTCACGCTCACCCATCACCATCGAATCCATACCAGCAGCGACCAAGAAGAGATGATCGAGGACGGGCTCGCCTTGAATGTGGTTCCACGAGCGCAGGGCGGGAATAAAATCTGTAACATCGTCAAACTCTCCGGCGGTATTGAGATAAATCTCGACGCGGTTGCACGTCGATATGACGACAACACCGGAAACAAATGTGTTAGCAGATAACTCAGCCTCAAACGATTTCGCTGAAGTGGCAGCTTCGGCAACGGCCGTGAAGTCGCACTCGCGATGTGAAACTGAGTACAGATGCAAAGGCATACCTCTCTTTTTAGCACATTTGTTTCGGGTGCGCCCACAACTTAGCTTGCGAAATTAACTACGCGACATATTTCCCACGTTTTTTTGGCGATACCACGGTAATAAGACGAAAAAGCACCCTGTTTTAGGGACACCTGTCTCGAAACTCGTCCTCAAAATGCTATTTTTGCAACATATTTTTGTTCCTTACACCCCTAAAAAGGCAACTCTGCACACTCTACGGCGAGCGCCCCGCTAATATGTCTGTGTGAGCCTTTCTTCTACAGCATTACAGCAAGCCCTTAGTGGTGCGCGCCCGCAGCGCACACCCGTCTGGTTTATGAGGCAGGCAGGGCGCTCTTTGCCGGAATACCACGAAGCGCGCGGGACGACCGCGATGCTTGATGCCTGTTTGACCCCTGAGTTGGCGGCGGAGTTGACGCTTCAGCCTGTGCGGCGCTACGGGGTGGACGCGGCGATTTTCTATTCCGATATTATGGTGCCGCTCAAGCTCGCAGGTGTCGATGTTGATATTGTGCGAGGTCGTGGGCCTGTTTTCGCCTCTCCTGTTCGCTCGGCTGAGGACGTTGCACGCCTGGTTGAGCACCGTGTTGAGGATTGGTCGCCTATTACGGAAGCGGTCTCGCTGGTCGCACGTGAGCTTCCTGAGCAGACTTCTCTGCTCGGTTTCGCTGGTGCTCCTTTCACTCTCGCTTCCTACATTATTGAGGGTGCCCCGTCGAAAGACCATATGGCGGCCCGTGCTTTCATGCAAGCCGAACCAGAAGCGTGGGACGCCTTGGCGAATTGGTGCGCCGATGTGTCTGGCGCATTTTTGCGTACCCAAGTGGACGCCGGCGCGTGCGGTGTTCAACTCTTTGACTCATGGGCTGGCAGTCTGCACCCGCAGACCTACGAGCGTTACGTGCTCCCCTACTCGACACGTGCCCTCTCGCACGTCACCGATGTTCCCCGTATTCATTTCGCCGTCGGAGCCTCACACCTGCTTGAGCTTATGGCACGCCCAGCGAGCGCCCTCGGAGTCGATTGGCGTATCAGCCTCGACGAGGCGGCGCGGCGCGTACCCGATACCGTCTTACAGGGAAACCTCGACCCCGCAACCCTCTTCATGCCGGAAGCCGAGCTACTGGCTGCCGTCGACAGGGTGCTAGAAGCAGGGCAAAGCGCACCGGCTCATATCTTTAATCTTGGACATGGAGTTCCCCCCAACGCCGATGTTGGAAAGCTCCAGCTCGTCGTCGATTATGTACACGAGCATTCCAACAAAACACTAAAAGAGGAAAGTGATAAATAATGACCTCTCGCACTGTTGATGTTGTCGTTATTGGGGGTGGGCTTGCCGGCCTATCGGCCGCTTACAGCGCTGTAAAAGCAGGTCTGCGCCCTTTGCTTCTCGAAGAACGCGGACGGCCGGGCGGGCTTGTCTGCTCGGGTGATATCGGCGGACAATCCGTCGATATTGGGGCGGAGTCTTTTGCGACGCGCTCCAAAGAAATCACCGATTTAGCACACGAATTAGGATTGGAGACGGTGTCGCCGCAGGGTTCGTCGTGGATTTGGACGCACCAAGACGGGGGGCGTGCCGTTCCCATTCCTCACGGCATCTTCGGCATTCCTGCCAATATTGACGACCCTGTTTTCGCTGAGACACTAGTCCAAATCGCCGGTTCTGAAGCCTACGAGCGCGCCAAACGTGACCTGACGATGGGCCCATCTATCGGTGCTAATTGTGAAGATTTGGCATCTCTCGTCTCCATGCGTATGGGACAAGCCGTCCTGGACACTTTCGTCACTCCTTTCGCTGGTGGCATTCACGCTGCCGACCCAAAAAATCTCGCGGTCGATTCCGTCGCTCCCGGCTTGCGAGCCCAGCTCCATAAGACAGGCTCGCTCACAGCGGCTGTACGCGCTATTCGCCCCCAGCCGACCCCTGTGGTTGCGCAGACTAAGGGCGGCATGTTCCGTTTGCCTGAAGCGCTACGTGAAGCAATTATTGCTGGTGGCGGCATGGTCGAGTCGCGCAAGCGTGCCATCGCGCTGACTCCTGGCAGGCACAGCCTGTGGAAGGTGTGGACGAAGCCGACCCGCTCGAATCCTGACCCGCATCTGCCGCCGATTGAGGTGGGCGATCGCGAGCTTATCCGCACCGAGCGCGTCGTGCTGGCTACCCCTGCGCCGCAGTCGTTCTCGCTGCTGGGCGCGTGTGCCGACGCCGCTTCGCTTATGGGTGACGCGACGGCTTTCCCCGCCGATTTGGCACAGGAAATCTTTGAGCTTCTAGGCGATTTCACTCTGCCAGCTGGCGCTCCGATTGCTCATGTCACTTTGGTGTTGAACGCTCCGCAGCTCGACAAGTCGCCGCGCGGCTCGGGCATGCTCGTCTCTCCGCCTAGCCGCACTGATCGTCCGCGTCTGCGCGCCAAGGCTTTGACGCATTACTCGTCGAAGTGGCCGGACACTATTGCCGGCGCTCCCCCGCACACTCATGTCCTGCGCATTTCCTATGGTCGCCCGGGCGAGGATTTGTCCGATTTGACGAATGAGAATGCGCGCGCGATTGCTTTGGCGGATGCCGCAACCATGATGGGCGTGAATTTGGACGAGGCGAATGTGATTGACCACCGTCTTATTCATTGGGACGGATCGCTCGTCCCGCAAACTCCGGAAACCCGCGAGAAGGCGAAGCGTCTGGAGGATTTGGTGAAGCAGACTCAAGGGCTTCGCGTGACGGGTGCATGGGTGGCTGGTTCTGGTTTGGCTGCCGTTATTCCGCACGGTTTGGGGAGCGTTAACGCATGACGAATTCGCCTAAACCTCTAGGAAGTCCGGAAAATCCCGTCCGTATTGGTACGCGCGCTTCGCTACTTGCCACAACTCAGACGGGAACCGTCACTCGTTTCCTTGAAGAGGCTGGTTTGGCGACCGAGACGATTCATATCACCACCGAGGGCGACACGTCACGCGCCTCGCTGGCGTCTCTGGGTGGCGTGGGCGTGTTTGCTGCGCGCCTGCGTGCGGCTCTGCTGGACGGCGAATGCGATGTGGCTGTTCACAGCGCTAAGGATTTGCCTGCTGGTGACGTAGAGGGCTTGACGATTGGGGCGTATCCTGAGCGGGAGCGCGTCTCTGATGTGCTGGTTTCGGCGGACGGCTGCGGGCTGCGCGATTTGCCTGCAGGGGCGCGTATTGGTACGGGTTCTCCGCGGCGCGCTGCCCAGATTCTTGCTGCACGTCCTGACCTTGATCTGGTCGATATTCGTGGCAATGTGACGACGCGCTTGGGGCGTGTGCGCGGCCTTGGCTTTGAGGGTGCGGGAGATTTGGATGGCGTCATTCTTGCCTATGCGGGTTTGGCGCGCCTTGGGCTTGCCGAGTATGTGACTGAGACGCTGGACGGCGTGCTTATTCCTGCCGGTGCGCAGGGAGCTTTGGCTGTCGAGGTGCGCGCTGGGGATATGAGCAGTGAGCAGGGAGAGCTTTTGGCTGCGGCTTTGCGCTCCCTTGATCATATGCCGACGCGCCTCGAGGTGGAGGCTGAGCGCGCATTTTTGCGGACGTTGGAGGCTGGGTGCAGCGCGCCGATTGGTGTGAGTGCGCGCGTCCAAGGCACTGCCTTGCATATGGAGGCTCGTATTGTTTCTCTTGACGGTTCGCGTCTTTTGGGGCATAGCGTGAACATGGAGCTTGACGAGGACGCGGCCGAAGCTATCGGGCAGGCTCAGCGCGCTGGTGAGGATGTGGGACGTTATCTTCTTGATAATGGGGCGCGCGATATTACCCTTTTATCTGCTAGTAAAAATACTGACGAGAAAACATTGTGGGGTGACACCAAGTGACAGTAGAAAACACAGGAGCCTTGACGGGTGTGCGGGTTTTTCTCTCGCGCGAGGATGATTCGCCGATGGCGCGCGCCTTGGAGGCGGCGGGAGCGCAGGTGGCTGCCAGCCCTTTGTGCCTCTATACTCCGCGAGCGCATGACGATTTGGCGGCGAGCATTGAGCGCCTGGAACGCGGCGAGTATTCGTGGCTGTGCCTGTCCTCTCCGCGGACTCTTGCCATGATTAGCGAGGCGGGCTTCAATGTTCCTGCTGTGCTGTCGGCTGCCGTTGAGGCGGGCACGCGCATTGCGGTGGTTGGTCCTGCAACGGCTGTGAGTGTTTTCGATGTTGGGCAGCGTGCGCATTTGACTGCTGGCGATCCGCCGTCGTCTGCGGCTCTTGTCGAGTCGTTTTCTCGTTTCGTTGTCACTGATGACAAGCCGATTCTTATCCCCTGCGCTTCGATTGCGAAGAAAACTCTGCCTGAGGGTTTGAGTGCTTTGGGCTGGCAGGTTGAGGTGTTGCACGTCTACGACACTGACGCTGCGAGCGAGCTGCCCGAGGTTATGAGCGCGGCTTTTGACGAAGCGCAGTCCCCTGACGATGAACTCAGCGATATTTTCCTTGTCACTTCGGGTTCAGTGGCGCGCGCTGCGAGTGCCCTATTGGAAGCTCGCGGTCTTGAGCGCCCGCCGGCTGTAGCTCTGGGCGAGCCGAGCGCATCGATGCTTCGCCAGCTGGACTGGGACACCTACGGCATCTGCCCTTCGGCTCAAATGCCCGATATTATCGACACTCTTGCCAAGGCAGGCGAACAGATTAAAGCTGCCGCACGCTAGGACAATCGCCTAGAAAGGAACGCACATGGAAAACGTCACGACCTCCCCTATTCTTGATTCCGCTGTGAAGCCCTATGTTCGCCCGCGTCGCTTGCGCGCGACTCCTGCTTTGCGTGAGCTGGTGCGTGAGAATCGTTGGAGTGCGCGCCAGTTGGTTTTGCCGATTTTTGTGCGTGAGGGTATTAGTGAGCCTGCACCGATTACGTCGCTGCCTGGGCAGTTCCAGCATACAGTTGAGTCTGCTGTAGCGCTGGGGCGCGAGGCTGTCGAAGCGGGTGTTGGTGGCCTGATTGTTTTCGGTGTGCCTGCCGAGGAGAACAAGGACGAGCTTGGCTCAAATGCGTGGGCGGAGGAGTGTATCGCCAATCAGGCTTTGCGGGCTTTGCGCGCCGAGCTGGGCGAGGATATTGTCCTCATGGCTGATACCTGCTTGGACGAGTTCACTTCACATGGGCATTGTGGTCCGTTGACGGAAAGCGGCGATGTGGATAATGACGCTGCTGTGGCGTGCTATCAGAAAGTGGCTGTCTCGCAGGCAGAAGCGGGAGCGCAAGTTGTTGCGCCCTCAGGCATGATGGACGGACAGGTGGCTGCTATTCGCGCGGCGCTTGACGAGGCCGGTTTTGATGACGTGGCGATTTTGGCGTATAGCGCGAAGTTTGCTTCGGCTTTCTATGGGCCTTTCCGTGACGCTGTCGGCTGCGAGTTGAACGGTGACCGTAAGAGCTATCAGGAGGACCCAGCGAATAGGCGTGAGGCTCTGTATGAGACGGAGCTCGATATTGCTGAGGGTGCGGATATGGTGATGGTCAAGCCTGGCTCGTCGTATTTGGACGTGCTGAGTGATGTGGCTGAGGTGTCGCCTGTGCCTGTCGCTGTTTATCAGGTGTCCGGCGAGTATGCGATGGTTGCTGCGGCTGCCGAGCGCGGCTGGATTGACCTTGAGCGCATTGTCGACGAGCAGCTGACTTCGTTTGTTCGTGCCGGCGCCGACTTTATCTTGACTTACTGGGCTCTCACTGCCGCCCGCTTCTAACCCTCCGTCATTGCGAAGGTGCGTCATACCCACCCCGTCGTCGCGAGCCTCCTCTTTCCGTCGTTGCGAGGAGTCCCGTTAGGGACGACGAAGCAATCTCCAGGTCGCCACGTCACGCCCAGAGGAGGCAACAAAAGAAAAACCTGTATTCTAATCGCTTTTCAGCACATCAGCCCATTGTGTCAAGCGTCGCTGTAGCGCGGTTAAATCTTCACGTGAATACCCATACTTATTGACCTCGTCAAAAGAAATGGACGCGCACTCTTCTAAGCGCTGACGGAACATATCACTATTAAAAGAAGGATCAGAACGTTTACCCAGAGCAATCAATTCGTCATCAGGATAAAAACCAGTCTGTCTAATGACATCAACATCCAAATAATCTCGCGCCTCCCCACGCGAAAACAAAGCAGCCATCTTATTCCCAACAGCATCATCACGAGACAGCACTGAACCTATCTCCAAAGAAACAGGTGGATCATTACGCCAATCAATACCCATATCAATCTCTAAAAGCTGCCCATTGTCAGAAGCCACAACAAGGCGAGCAAAGGTATCGGTTTGTCGAGCAATATCCACACTTATATCCGCATCACTTAACGCCTGTAAAACATTCTCGACGGCTGCAGAAAATTTTTCTCGCTCCGACAGGATGGAAAACAAATCAATATCCTCAGTCGGACGGCTAATAAGACCATGCTCACGAATTGCCCCAGAACCAGCAAGAACAAAACTAGCGCCTTTGCTTGCTTCTAAGGCAATTTGAGAGACAAAACGTTGAAATGCCAGCCTATCTTCCATTACTTATACCCCATTGTAAGAGCAGGAAAACGGCTTTCCCATAAAGAACGAACACGCTCATCCATGCGCAATTGTGACCACGATTCCAGCAAACGCTTTTTATTTAACAAACAGGCCTGTTCCTCGTCAGTACCCTCACTAAGAAGCGCCTGATATGCCATAGTACGACTACCATCGCTATCAACAGGCACGTCACGACGGTCCCCCAACCAACGCACATTATGCGACAAAGTAATAGTACCGCTATAAGGGCCACGCAAATCATCAAGAGAATCAACAATCCAATACGGCTTCAAATCACGAAACCGAACTCGATACCCCTCAGGAAAATCGGAAATCTTCGGCTCAACCAACATATTCCGACTCCTTTCTACCATCGCAACACACCAATTTTACCGCACCACCTCTATTACCGGCACCCATTGCATCATCACGGGCTTCACAATGATGGGTGAGAGATACGGCAAATAGTGATGCCGCGGGCGCATAGCCCACGGCATCACACAGTCATAGGAACAGGGAAAGACTATTGGACCCTGATGGCATACCAGCCAATACCTTCGTCTTTCCAACCATGCTTGTCCACCAAAGCCTTATATTCATTCCAATTGGCAGTGTAATGATGCTGACCAACACGAAGCCCAGGGTTATAGCAACGATAAACCTTCACGCCATTTGACCCAGCGGAATAGAACAAAGGCTTACCACCATTGTCATACACCCAACCATGCGTCCTCAAACTCTCAGCCTCTTTCGTATCCTTCGTATAATGATGATCCCCCAGACCAGAATTATACAAACGATACACACCAGCACCACAG
>JAFYHO010000039.1 GCA_017539125.1 Actinomycetaceae bacterium
ACCCCGATGCGCAACGGTGCCACACCCGAAATCACTGTCATCACGCTGAAGAAGAAAGTGTCCAGTCCTTAGTTTTTAGTTTATCTAGAACCTCTAGAATATCTAGAAAAAAACTCCTCATCCCTAACTCCTAATTCCTAATTTAAAGAAAATGGCAGACAAACTCTCGACGCTCATCTCACAAGAGCTGAATATCCCCATCAATCAAGTCGCCGGCACCGTCAACCTGCTTGACGACGGCGCGACCATCCCTTTCATCAGCCGTTACCGCAAGGAGGCGACGGGCAACCTCGACGATTTCTCCATCCAGTCCATCGATCAACGCCTGCGCTACTACCGCGAACTGGAAAAACGTCGCGCCACCATCCTCAAGACCATCGAGGCACAGGACAAACTCACGCCCGAACTCGCCGACCGCATCAACAACTGCTGGGATGCCAATACGCTCGAGGACATCTACCTGCCCTATAAGCCCAAGCGCAAAACACGCGCCGAGGCTGCCCGGCAGTTAGGACTGGAGCCCCTCGCCAAAATCATCATGGCACAACGCAGTGGTGATATCGAGGAGCGTGCCCGCCAGTTCGTTGACGGCGATAAGGTGCCAGACACCGATGCCGCCATCACGGGCGCCCAGGATATCATCGCCGAGTGGGTGAGCGAAAACGAGGCGGTACGCAACGCCGTAAGGCGCGGATTCAAGTACGACGCACGACTTGTGTCCCACTTTGTCAAAGGCAAGGAGATTGAGGGACGCAACTATGAAAACTACTATGAGTATTCTATGCCATTGAAGCGTGTGTCCAGCCACCAGTTACTCGCCATCCGCCGCGGCGAGAAGGAGGGTTTCCTCAAGGTGGGCATTGAAATCAACGATGACCGCACTCTCGACAATATTGCGCGCATCGTGGTGAAGGGAAATGGCGAGGCGTCACAACTCGTTGAGGAGGCTGCCGAGGATAGCTTCAAGCGTCTGGTAAAACCGTCCATTGAGACCGAGTTTGCCACCGCTGCCAAAGAGAAAGCCGATGACGAGGCTATCGAGACCTTCGCCCAAAACGTGCGCCAACTGCTGTTCGCCCCGCCTTTGGGCCGCAAGCGCGTGCTCGCCGTTGACCCGGGATTCCGCACAGGCTGCAAGGTCGTTTGCCTCGACGAACAGGGCAACCTGCTGCACAACGACGTGATTTACCCCACTGCGCCCCACAACGACATTGAGGGCGCGACCAAAAAGATTCATACGCTCACCGAGTCCTACAAAATCGACGCTATTGCTTTAGGCAACGGCACGGCGAGCCGTGAGACCGAGCGTTTCCTGAAGCGCATTCGTTACCGCCGTCCCATCGACGTGTTTGTGGTGAGTGAGAACGGCGCGTCTATCTACAGCGCCAGCAAAATCGCACGTGACGAGTTCCCCGACAAGGACGTGACCGTGCGCGGAGCTGTTTCTATCGGGCGACGCTTGCTCGACCCGCTGGCCGAGTTAGTCAAAATTGACCCGAAGTCCATCGGTGTGGGACAGTACCAGCACGATGTGGATCAAACGCGACTCAAGGAGGCGCTAGACTTCACG
>JAFYHO010000040.1 GCA_017539125.1 Actinomycetaceae bacterium
GCAACGTCCGAGGGCAGAGAACGACCGAGGAAGCTATTGGGACGCTTCTCGGGGTTGAGCGGAGTAAGCACTCCTGCGTCAACCATTTCGCTCGTCAGACGATTCCATTCTTCATCAGAACCGTCACACCAGTAGATTTCTTCGGGCTTGCAGAGATTAGCCTGTTCAACGACCCATGCCACGAGCTCGTCAGGAGCTTCAGCCGGAGCTGCGGCGCGAACGTCCTCGACAGTGTAGGACTTATCAGTCATCGCTTTTCCTTCCTTGTTGCGATGTAAAGAGTACCTACCAATACTAACGCGAAGTGAGCTTCTTGACGGCAAGTTTCACTATTCTTTTTCCCACCTCATCGTCATTGCGAGCCCGCGTCACAACAAGGAGCGAAATGTCCGAAAGTTTACTTTCGAGACTGGAGCGACGCAGTTGCCGTAAGTGAGCGAAGCGAACGAACAGCGGGCGTGGCAATCAATAGTCCATTAACGCGTGCGTTGCAACGCTGACAAATGTCCATCACTGATTGCTCCGTCGGGCGTTCCGCCCTCCTCGCAACGACGGAAAAGGAGATGCAGCAACAGAAGACGAGCCTAAAGGTCAGTCTCCTCGTCAATATCCTCGTCCTCAGTCACATCGAGGAACTGGGAGAAAAATGCGTCAGCGGCACTCTCAGACTCATCCTCGCCGTCGTCAAACTCCGAATCAACGCCGCCACCGTCCAAACCGTCAGGCTCAACAGGCAGCGCTTCAGGCACTTCAGGAAGATTGGGAACTGCCCTATCCGAACGCTCCTCCGAGAAAGCCGCGAACAACTCGTCCGGCATGGGAATACGCGGCGGCATTCCCTCAATCGGAGAGGTGAAAGCCGTCTCAGGCGGAATCTCCGGCAACACAATATCGCGCTTGACCGCGTCGGCAGCGCTGCCTTGGATAATCGGATCAACCATGCCGATTTGCTCCGAATACGATTCGGACGTGCCGTCCACATTCTTGGGCGCATACTTATCAGGCAGAGGCGCAAGCGCGATGGTTGAATCGGTTGTGGAGACGGCGATGCTATCAGAACTCTTAGACTTTTTGGCAGGCGTGCCCTGGGACTTCCCAGCGTCGTTGTCCTCTTTCTTGCCAAAAAGCTTTGCTAGGAATGGAATCTGCGAAAGGTCTTTCTTGCGCAGGTAGCGCGACGCAAAAATGGCAGCAACCAGCAGGACAACCAGCAAACCTAAAACCCATAGAAATGCGGGGCTGCTATCGGTTTTACTCGCCTCGACCTCTATGTCTCCGTCAAGCTCAGAAACTTTCCCCTCAAAAACAACATCGGAGCCGCTAATTTTCCCGCCCTCGCTGGCAGAGACGACATCGCCAGGCATATGCACAACAAGATAATACGTATCCGAGGAATGCTCAGTGGCGTAATCCTTAAGAATCGCTTCCACCGGAATCCGCAAAATATAGGTGGAATCGTTATCGATGAGAATCTTGCCGTCCACACCATTCTCTGCATATCCATGAATACGGCAAAGCACATCGGTCGTCTCGTCTTGAGTCAAATCCTCAAAAGTAAGGTCGCCAGAAAAACCGCGCCAATACGTGCCGTAAGCAGCACACGAAACCGAAGAAAGATTCATGGAACTTTTATCGCCACTAATCTCAATATCGGCAATAACGCCACCTGCCGCGGTGACGGTAACCGCGGACGAGACGTGACAGGCAGACAGGAGTAGCGCGAGAGGCAAGAGCAAGAGGGCGGCAAGGCGTTTTGAGCTGAGCAGTCGTGGGCTCGCTCCTGTATGCGATGTCGTCATTGTCTATCCTTTCGCTCCCGTGAGCATATCTGCTATCTCAGACAATACCTCGCTACAACCGCCATCAATACGAATATCGGCTATTTCATCGACAGCGGTCGCCCCGCGATTGACCACCCCAAGTCTAGCGCCACGGGCGAGTGCTTCGCGCACAACCCACACGCCAGTTTGGACATACATGGACGAGCCGGCGACGAGCACGAAGTCGGCACGGCGGGCCATGTCGAGTGCGGCGTCGAGGGCGTCGCCTGGCAGGGATTCGCCAAAGAAGGTGATATCGGGCTTGAGCAGGCCGCCGCATTGCGGGCACAGCGGAACGGTGAATGTGCTCTTTTCCGCTTTGGCACGGTCGGCACTGGCGAGGACGGCGGCGTGGGCAGGGTCGGGGTCGTGGATTATGTTCGGGTTGGCAGATTGGATGATGTCGTTGACAATGCCATCACGCGGGAAAGTTTCACGGCACTGGGTGCAGGCGACCCGCATGAAGCTGCCATGCAGCTCGGCGACATTCTGGCTGCCTGCGGCGCTGTGAAGGTTATCGACGTTTTGGGTGGCGACGCCGAGGAGTAGCCCTGCTTCTTCGAGGCGGACGAGCGCTTTGTGTCCCTCGGTTGGTTTGAGGGCGGCGACAGAGCGCCATGTTTCTTCATTGCGCTGCCAGACCCAACGCTGCCAGACGGGGTCAGAGATAAATTGGTCGTAGAAAACGGAGGGCTCTTCTTTGCGTCCCGGGCCGCGGTAGTCGGGAATACCTGCATCGGTGGAGATACCTGCGCCTGTCACGGCGAGAACTGCCCCACCACTCATCATTTGTGCGAGTGCTTCAACCTGTGTGTCCATACTTGCACTATACCTCTCTTAGCGGGCGCGGGCGCCGGTGGTGACTGTCCACCAGTGCATAGCGATTGCGGCGGCGGCGGCAACATTGAGGGAACGGGTCGAGCCGTACTGTTCGATACGAATAGCGCTCTCACACACGTCAAGCAAATCACTGGAAATACCGGCGGATTCTTGCCCGAATACCAGCAGGCAATTCTCTGGCAGCTCAGCATTTTCTATGGCGACGGAATCCTCGGGATTGTCGATTGCAATGAGGTGGTAGTTGTTTTCGCGCGCCCACTCGGCAAGGTCGGCAGCATCCGCGTGATAGTGGATAGTGAGGTAGCGGTCGGTGACGAGCGCGCCGCGCTTGTTCCACTTTCTGCGCCCGACAATATGCACCCCACCCACATTGAAGGCGTTGGCGCTGCGCACGATAGAGCCAATATTGAGGTCATGCTGGAGATTCTCTATGGCGATGTGCAGTGTGGAGCGGCGAGTATCAAGGTCGGCTTTGATAGCTTCGACCGACCAGTAGCGGTACTGGTCGAGCACGTTACGACGGTCGCCGTTTTCAAGGAGTTCAGGGTCAAGACGCGGGTCGTCAGGCCACGGCTTGTCCATGGGCCCAACCCCGACGATTCGGCGCATACCGTATTCTTCATACGGGTTTTCATTCTCGAGGCTCTCGCTTGCTAATACTTCGTTCTCATCCACATATTCACCTTACTACTACACTATGCCGTCATCGCGAGAAAAAAGAGAGCCACCTGTGGGAATCGAACCCACGACCTATTCATTACGAGTGAATCGCTCTGCCGACTGAGCTAAGGTGGCATTCGCGCCGGAATTAACGGCAGCACGCGCTACTTTACCTGCGCGCGCGCCTGAGAGCAAATCCTAAAACTTAGGCGCGCTGGACTTCACATCCACGCGACGACGGGAAAGGGGTCGCGACGGGGACGAGGATTACTTACAGGTCTTGTCACCCTCGAAGATTTCGCCTGTCAGCAAGAAATCTTCAATCGTCGTATCAATACATTTTGAACCGCGAGTGAAGGCCACATGCCCTTCGCCGCCTTCCCAGGTCAGCAAATGGCCGCTCTCCAGCTGGCTGGCAAGAGACTGCGCCCACTCATACGGTGTAGCAGGGTCATTCTCTGTGCCCACCACGAGGATAGGCGCTGCGCCCTTCGCCTCGGGAACCTTCGGGTCGGAGTCAGGATGATACGGCCAAGCCTCGCAAATATCCGTGCCGCTGAGCGCAGCACCGAAAGCCAAAGACTCATTTTCAAGGCGCTGCCCATTCTCACGTGCCCTCTCGGAACTCGTCGGCAGATAATCCGCGCAGTTAATCGCCCAAAAAGCCTCACTGGAATTGTCGTTATAGGTGCCGTCATCATTGCGCTCGTTGTACATATCCGCCAAATACAGCAACATAGAACCGTCATGCTGCTTCATAGCCTGCTCTAGGGCCGTAGACAAGAAATCGTATTCAGAAATGTAGAGCGGCAAAATCACGCCATAGACCGCCAGTGTTTTCGTCAACGGACGCTCAGGCTCGCTAGTAGGAAGCGGGTCTTTATCCAGCGAATCAAGGAAAGTCTGTATTTGCCGCATTTTCTCGTCATCACTACCAGTCAAAGGGCAGTTTTCCTTGCACTGCTCAACATATTTGCGCGCCGCGCGTTCAAAACCAAGAACCTGCAAATAATCAGCTTCCGCGGTAGGCACAGACAAATCGACGGCACCGTCAAGCACAAGACGACCGGTGTTCTGCGGGAACAAATCAGCATAGGTCGCGCCAATCGCAGTGCCATACGACGCACCGTAATAGTACAGGCGCGGGTCGCCAACAAGATGGCGAAGCATATCGAGGTCGCGTGCCGTAGAAGGCGTGCCGATATACGGCAAAAGCTCACCAGAGTTCGCTTGGCATTTGTCAGCGATTTCTTTGGCTTCACGCTCAGACTCTTCCAAGCCCTCATCAGTCAAATAATCCGACCAAGCACTGATGGCCTCATCCAATTCAGCATCCGTCAAACAGTCAACCGCACTGGACTGACCTACACCGCGAGGATCCCAGCCGACAATGTCGAAGTTTCTGAGGATTTTCTCGTCCCACGATATGGCAATCGAATCGGCGTAGTCGATACCGGAAGCTCCTGGCCCGCCAGGATTAACGAAAAGGGTGCCGATTGGCGTGCCTTGTGCCTTGTAACGGACAAGCGCGAGAGTGACGGTTTTCCCATTACCAGGGTTTTCGTAGTCAAGTGGAGCCGACACCTCTGCACATTCGGACTCTTCGTCGCAGGCACGCCAGTCAACGTCTTGGGAATAAAACTCTTCCAAGCCAGCTGGAACAGCGGGCATATCTCCCTCGATTTGAACCCCTCCACCTCGTCCGTGATTGAATACCGAGATGTCGAAAGAGCAGCCACTCAGCAGCAGAGATAGTGCGCATAAGCCTGCCACTACGCTTTTTTTACGACGGGATAGCGAGCGGGATGAAATGTCCGGGCTCGTATGAGAATGCTGTCTAATCTTCATAGTTATAACCTAAACCACGTGAGCGCTTTTTTCCAGAGGGCTATTTCACTTGTGGATAACTCGGACAAGAAAAAGGGGAAGCAAGCGCGTGCCTGCTTCCCCTTAAAAAGTGCGAAACTTTAACGCTTCTTCTTGGTCTTTTCACGCAAGACCGAAACCTTAATAGTCGCAGCAACATCGTCATGCAGACGAGCCGAAACCTCATGCTCACCAATCGACTTAATCGGCGAAGCAATAGTGATAGCACGGCGGTCGATAGTCGCGCCAAGCTGCTCATTGACAGCCTCGGCAATATCGGCAGCGGAAACCGAGCCGAACAAGCGGCCGTTATCATCGGCAATCTTGGAAACGGTCACGCTCTCAACTTCAAGCTTCTCACGAAGTGCATGAGCAGCGTCCAAATCGCCAATAATGCGCTTGCGGCGAGCCTCGCTAATGAGGTCGATTTGCTTCTGTGCACCCTTCGTCCACTTGATAGCAACGCCCTTGGGAAGCAGATAGTTGCGGCCGTAGCCGTCCTTAACCTCTACAACTTCACCAGCATTACCAAGACGCTCAACGTCACGGGTCAAAATAAGTTTCATTATTCTTACCTCCCGTGCTTAGCGAGCAGAGCTCGAGTAGGGCAGCAAAGCCATTTCGCGGGCATTCTTGATTGCCTTAGCAATCTTGCGCTGCTCTTGGACGGAGACACCAGTAACGCGACGAGCGCGAATCTTGCCGCGGTCAGAAATGAACTTGCGCAGCGTAGCGGTGTCCTTGTAATCGATATTGTCAACCTTGATTGTCTTTACTGGGACAATCTTTTTCTTCGCAGGCTTGCGAAGCGATGGCTTAGCCATAATAAACTCCTTAAGACTGGCGGCAGGCGTATGAAATCGTTTAGATCAGATGCCGCCTGCGGTTAATACCGCGCTGTGGATCAGAATGGAACGTCGTCGGCGTCGAAAGCAGAGCCTCCTGCCGGCGCATTATTGACTGGGTGGCTGAAAGGATCATCGGCACTTCCGCCTTGGGGAGCGTTGTAGCTTCCCTGTCCATATCCGCCATCTTGATTGGCATTTTGCTGATAGCCACCTTGAGACTGGTTATTAAAACCCTGGTCATTGCGTGGCCTGCGAGTGACCTGTGCAGTCGCATAACGCAAGGACGGACCAATCTCGTCAACATTCAACTCGAGGCTAATGCGCTGATAGCCCTCATTCGTCTGATAGTTACGAACGGTGAGGTGACCAGTTGCGACGACGCGCATACCCTTGGTCAAAGTCTCAGCAACATTTTCCGCATACTCACGCCACACGGCACAGCGGACAAACATGGCCTCGCCATTTTCCCACTGATTCGTTTGACGGTTGAAATTACGCGGAGTCGAAGCGATAGTAAAATTAGCTACCGCATGCCCGGAAGAAACATAACGCAATTCAGGATCAGCTGTTAAATTACCTACGATAGTAATAACCGGTTCGTTCGCCATGATAAACCTCAGTCCTCCTTGCGCATAAGCTTGGTGCGCAAAACAGATTCATTCAGCGAAAGCTGACGGTCGAGCTCTTTAGCCATCGCCGGTGTTGCGAGCATATCGACAACAACATAGATAGCTTCGGAGTTTTTCTTGATTTCGTAGGCAAGACGGCGCTTACCCCAAATATCGACATTCTTGAGTTCTCCACCTTCTGCGGGGATAACCTTAAGAAGCCCGTCGACGTAGTCGCTCAGATTGCGCTCGTCGACCTCAGGATCGAGAATCATCATCATCTCGTAATCACGCATGAGTTACCCACCTCCTCTGGTCTCTACGGTCATGGTCGTTCCATGACAGGAGGGTTAATGCGTCGTGCGCTAGGCGCACAAGTCCTTATCGTAATGAAAACAGTGACGGGAAACTAGGGGCTTTTTTTCGTTTTTCGTCACGTATTCGGTTCTACGACGAGCGCTTGAGGAAGCGGTTGCCCAAGTGGAAAGTGACGGAAGTCAGGTCAGCGAAAACATCGGGAGCTGGAGATTCTTCATCGTAGAAACCCTGCTCTTTCTTCTTGCGCACTTCATCGTCAGGCACAAGGAAAGCGTCAAGCCAGCGAGTCTGCGGGCTCGCATCCACAAGAATCGCTTTAGCGAAAAGCGTGAGCGGCACAGCGAGAATCGTGCCGAGGGGGCCGACGACGATAGCCCAAAAAAGCAGGGAAATAAAGGTTGTGGTGGGAGTCAGACCAACCGCGTCACCGGTGAACTTCGGCTGAATGAAACTCTGAATGACCACGTTGATAACCGAGTAGGCGATGATAACCCACAGGGCAGTCCACGGGCCCTGATCGACAAGAGCAAGAAGAGTTGGCGGTATGAGGCCGATAATGAAACCGATATTCGGGATGTAATTCGTGATAAAGGAGAGCATCGCCCATGCCACTGGCATAGGAATACCCAAAAAGACCAAAACGATACCGTCAATAACGGCAACAATAAGACCGAAAATTGTCGAAACGAGCCAATACTGACGCACACGCCCTTCAAAAGCGGCGAGCGCATTAAACAAACCAGAATCCCGGGAATCAACCAGCCACGAGCGCGCCGATAGATTCCCCATATCCATCGTCACGAAAATGAGAGCGATTGCGATAACGATAAAACCTGAACCCGTCGAACTGAGCGAACTCATCACCGAGCCAAGCGCGCCGACAACAGAAGAAACAGAGAAATTATTACTTATTTCGTTTTCAATGCGTTCAGTCGAAAAACCGTGCTTGCTAGCAAAAGTAAAAACATCATTCATAAGGGCTTCAAAACGATAGGTGTACGAGGACAGCAAATCGGGCAGCCCTGCCATTGACCAGGTGAGCAGCGCGCCCACGCCAACCAAAACGACGATAAGCACAACGATTGCAATCGTTCCGGCAAGCCACTGAGGCACGTTTTTGCGGACGAGCGCGCGCTGAATGGGACGAACGGTAAGAACAAGTGTGAGCGCGAAGAAAGCGGGAGCAACCAGGGAACGCACCTGGTAGATGCCGATACAAGCGACAGTGACAAGAGCAAGAGCGACGATAACTTTAACGCCGGCAGGATAGGAGCGTAGGGAAGAATTGATGAAGTGCGTACCAGAAATGTCGCCTACTTCTTCATCGTGGACTTCGGTTTCCTCATAGTTATTTTCTGTGCCGTCACCGTTTGTATGCGTATCTTCCACATCGTTCTTATCGTCAGGAACATCAAGAATAGCGCCGTCATCGAGTACATCACCATTATCTGGCTGTATGTCCTCGCGCATACGCTCATCTGTAGACATTGCCGTTCCTCTCTGTTCTCCCTAGGCAGACTTTACCGCGATTATCCCCTTTTTTCCATAGTGCGTCTCACACTCCATACCGCAGCTCTCTTGTGGAAAGAGAAACAGTGTGAGGGACTAAAAACATCGCTATCAGCGAATATCAGCCATTCGTGGCAGAATAGGGCAGAATAGGAATACCTATGTGTAGGAAACTGGACAGGAGACACAGGAGACAGCATGGGCGCATTCGATAAATTCGAACGAGGCGTGGAGAATGCCGTTGCAGGCGCATTCGCTAAGGCCTTCCGCTCGGAACTCAAACCTGTAGAGATTGCTTCGGCTCTGAAAAAACGCATGGACGAAGAAGCTGCGACTCTCAAACGCGGGCGCACTGTTGCACCTAATGACTTTACCGTCACCCTCTCTCCCACCGACTATGAGCACGTCGAAGATTGGGGCACTGATGCTCTTAGCGCCGAATTAGTCGACACTCTCACCGAATATGCCAGCGAAGAAGACTACGTCCTACTCGGCCCACTCCGTATTGCTTTTTCTGTCGACGAGAATAGTAAACCGGGCAGCATCCGCGTCGCCAGTTCCACCAAACGCGGCTCGATCGCTCCGGCAACCTCGTCAAGCACAGCGAACGCTTATCCTCTCATTGAAATCGGCAAAGACCGCTACCTGCTCACCGGTGCAGTCACCGTTATTGGGCGCGGCTCCGACTGCGATGTCATCGTTGACGACACTGGCATTTCACGTCACCACCTTGAATTGCGCGTCACCCCGAACGGCGTGATTGCTACCGATATGGGTTCGACCAATGGCTCTTTTGTTGAGGGGCACCGAATTTCTGCCGCCACTCTTGTTGACGGCAACACCATCACGATTGGTCGGACGCAAATCATGTTCTGGAATGCACAGGAATGACGTATGAGCGCTCTTGGTTTGACGATTCTTCGGATTGGTTTTCTCGTCGCACTGTGGATTTTCGTCCTCGCAGTTGTGCTGTTTATGCGACGCGATATTTACGGTACCCGTTTTGGCGAGCGCCGCAAAGTTCCAAAGAAAAAGTCAAAGAAAACCTCTGGCGCAACTCCTTCGCCCGCTCCCCGTCAAGCCCCTGTTCCCGCCCACAATGCTCATGTTGGACGCGCGCCGTCCCTTGTGGTCACGGATGGTGCTCTGGCAGGTACAACCTTGCCTTTGGGGCGCTCCGATATTATCGTCGGGCGCTCTCCAGATTCTGCGCTCGTCCTCAACGACACCTATTCTTCCTCGCGCCACGCGCGTTTCTTCCTCAGTCAAGGGGTCTGGTGGGTTGAAGATTTACAATCGACAAACGGCACCTATATTAACGGTCAAAAAATTACTGCTCCCGTCCAATTGCAGCCAGGAATGGGCGTGACAGTTGGACGCACGACAATGGAGCTGCGTATATGAGTGTTCAGGTGCGCTACGCGGCATTCTCCGATGTGGGGCTTGTGCGGCTCAATAATCAAGACGGAGCCTATGCCTCACAAAATCTCCTTGTCATCGCCGATGGCATGGGGGGCGCTGCTGCCGGCGATATCGCTTCGTCGGTTACGATTGCTCATCTTGCCAGCATTGATGACGATGTTCATCAGGCTGACGATTTACTTCCTCTGCTTCGTCAGGCGGTTGAAGACGCGCATAATGAGCTTCTTATTCGCGCAAAAGAAGATCCCGAATTGGAGGGGCTGGGTACGACCTGTACCGCTATTTTGCGGTCCAATAACAAGCTCGCAATGGTTCATATTGGCGATTCGCGCGCCTATGTTTTGCATGAGAAGCAGCTCGTGCAAATCACTCACGACCACACTCTCGTCCAATACCTCGTCGATAAGGGCGATCTAACTCCCGAGGAAGCCGAAGTACACCCCAAACGCAATGTGATTATGCGCGCCCTTGGCGATTTCCCCGGGGAAGTCGATTTGGATGAGTCGGTGCGCGAAGCGGTTGCCGGAGATCGGTGGCTTTTGTGCTCTGACGGTCTGTCCGGTTATGTTTCGGCTGAAACCATCGAAGAAACTCTCAGGGATGTTGAGGATATTAAAGAGTGCGGCGAGCGCCTTATTTCTTTGGCTTTGGCGGCAGGTGCGCCCGATAATGTGACGGTTGTGCTCGCCGATATTATCGAAGAAGCCCAGCTGCTTGAGAGTTTTTCTCCGCAAAAACCCATTGTGGTCGGCTCAGCTGCGGTCGATTTTATGCGCCCAACTCGCGGAGGCGATACGGCAGCTGGTAAAGCTGCGGCTCTGACTGCTTCACTGCGCGGAGATTCTGAGACGGAAGAAGAAAACGAGATTGTCTACCCAGAAACTCCGAAACATAGAGGCGCAAAAATCGGTGTGCTTATTGGGATTCTTGCTCTTATTGCCGCGGTGCTTTTCGGTGGATATCGCTGGAGCCAAGAGCAATACTATGTCTCCACAGAACACGGAAAAGTGGTGATTTATCAAGGTATTCCCAGCACTATTGGTTCTGTTGAGCTCTCCCATGCCGTCGAAAAGACCGATATTCTCCTTCGAGATTTAACCCCTGTGGCACGTGAACGTCTCGATACTCCTATTACTCGTTCTTCTCTCAAAGAGGCCCGTGAGGTTGTCGAAAATCTGCGCGCTTCAACTACCCAGCCTTCACATGACGCGGTGGCGTCACCGTCCCCAGAAGCAGAGACGGCAACACCAAGCCCGTCAGAATCTGCGGAGGCACGTCAATGAGTATCGTCTCTGAAGTGAAAGCTCGACGTGGGCGCTGGCCTGAATTTTTCCTCACCCTCGTCGCTATTACCATCTGTTTGGGCGCCTACCTTTTGGCGTATACGGGCTTAGACGGTGAAGGCCTGCCACCGAATTTCTTCCTCATCACCTTTATCGCTGTGCTTGTAGGTATTGGCGGCCACCTCGCTATTCGCTTCCTGGCTCCCTATGCCGACCCTATTCTTTTCCCCTCAGCCCTTTTGCTGAACGGCTTGGGCCTAGTCATGATTTACCGCCTGGATGTTTCTGATAAGACGAACGCGGTAAAAGGCCAGCTCATATTGACGATTGTCGGTATTGTGCTCATGGTCGTGACTATGCTTATTGTGCGTGACCACCGCCTGCTTCGCGGCCTGACATGGACGTCTCTTATTGCTGGTATTGTCCTGCTGGTTTTGCCGATGATTCCTGGGCTGGGCAAAGAAGTGTACGGCGCGAAGATTTGGATTGGCATCGGCTCTTTTACCTACCAGCCAGCTGAGCTTGCGAAAGTTTTCTTTGCGATTTTCTTCGCCGGGTATCTTGTTGCTGAGCGTGACAATCTTTCGTTGGCAGGCCCGAAAGTGTTGGGTATGCATTTGCCTAAACCGCGCCATTTGCTTCCTATTCTTGTCGCCTGGCTTATCTGCTTGGCCCTTTTGGCGGTTGAGAACGATTTTGGAACTGCCTTGCTGTTCTTTGGTCTTTTCGTCGCAATGCTGTACGTGGCAACCGAGCGAGTCTCGTGGATTGCGATTGGTGGAGTGCTCACAGTTGTTGGCATTTCCGTCATCGTTATGACTACGACGCACATTCAGCGTCGTTTCAATGGATGGCTGCATACTTTCGATAAATCCGTCTATGACGCAGGTGATTCCTATCAGCTAGCCCAAGGCATTTTCGGCATGGCCAACGGTGGCCTTTTCGGCACAGGCTGGGGGCAAGGCTACCCGGACATTTCTTTCGCTGCTAATTCCGATTTGATTATCCCCTCCTTCGCCGAGGAAATCGGTTTGACTGGCGTCATGGCCCTGCTCATGATCTATTTCCTTATCGTGATGCGCGGGCTTCGCGTCGCAATCAATCTTCGTGACGGTTTCGGAAAGCTTCTCGCTGTCGGCTTCTCCTTCACAATCGCTCTGCAATGCTTTATCGTGGTCGGCGGCGTTACGCGCCTTATTCCTTTGACGGGCCTGGCGATGCCTTTCCTCGCCCACGGCGGCTCTGCCTTGCTGACGAACTGGATTATTATCGGCCTGCTTGCGCGCATGAGTGACGCTGCACGCCAACCGGCTTCATCTGCCCCGATTTTGAGCGCTGAAGAATACGCCAAGATTCCTCTCATGGAAAAGAGCTCCAGCGCAGGCGATGACCTTAACGCGACACAGGTGGTGGTGCTTAAATGAATAAGCCAACGCGCCAACTCGCCACTTTGATTATCGTCATGTTCCTTGCCCTCATGGCAGCGGCGACATGGATTCAATTCTTCCGCGCTTCTGACCTTGCAGCAGATGACCGA
>JAFYHO010000041.1 GCA_017539125.1 Actinomycetaceae bacterium
CTTATTGAACTTGGCAAAGGGTATGCCTATGTTGGCAGGCAGTACCGTATTAAGGGGATGGAGTCTGACTATTTTGTTGACCTTGTTTTCTATAACTATGAGCTTCGCTGTTTCGTCCTCATTGACCTGAAGACGACTGAGATTACTCACCAGGACGTCGGGCAGATGGATATGTATGTGCGCATGTTTGATGAGGTGAGACTGGAGCAAGGGCATAATCCGACTCTTGGTATTGTTCTTTGTTCACAAACTAATGTTGACGTTGCGCGATACTCGCTACTCAACGGTAGCGACCAGTTATTCGCGGCGAAGTACAAACTCTGCCTGCCGAGCGAGGACGAACTGCGCGCAGAAATAGAAGCTCAAAAAGAAATCTTCTATCAACAAAGAAGTCAAGAAAACAAAAGTTGACACATGGTGTAAAAAATTGGATGTATAGAGCAATGACGGAGTGGTCGCGCTGGGGGCGCTCAGGACGTATCCTTAGAGGTGGTGTGAGAGGAGAAAGCGTGCCGAAGATTTTCACGACCAGCGTGCCCATCGAGGCAGACATCGTTGACGCTTTTTGTGCCCTGCAAAAAGACTTCACCGACCAATTCGTTTACGTCCGCAAAGGCGAGCCCTACGCTTTCTTTGGGCTAGGCCGCTGTATCGCCGTTGCCGACCTCGCTGATATCGACTGCGAAACAAGCGAACACAGCCCCTATCTTTTCTCATTCCGTCGCTTCGACGAAGGTGACCCGCGCCCAGCCGACCCGCTCTTCGCCTCCTTCCCGCGAGTTGGTTTCATGCTCCCCGAGCTCGTCCTTTTTCGCGACGAGACAGGCACGTTCTTGCAGGTCAACTCCCTCGGCCCGGTCTATGAAGGCCGCATTGACCGCTTCGCACGCCGCGCAAATGCAGCCCCGCCCCGCACACGCACCACTCCAACACTCACCGTCCAGCGTGACAGCTATGAGAACTGGGAGCAGACCGTTGAAAGTGCCCTTGGAATTATCGACAGTGGGCGCGCCAGCAAACTCGTCCTCTCACGCCGTCTCGACGTACGCGCAGACGCGCCATTTTCTTTCAAAGACGTCATCTTAGGGCTGCTGGACGGCGAAGCCGAAGGAATTGTGTTCTCCTACCGTTACGGAGACGTATTCTTCACAGGGTGCTCGCCCGAATTACTCGCACATAGCGAGGGTGGCGAAGTGACCTCGATGTGTCTGGCAGGCTCTGCCCCTCTCGGTAATAGTGCTTTGACCAGCGAAAAGAACCTGCGCGAGCACGCCCATGTCGTCGATTTTGTGCGTTCGGTGATTGAGCGCAATTGCTACGATGTCGAGATTCCCGACAGTCCCGACGTGCTGGAGCTACCTACAATTGCCCACCTGCATACCCCCGTCCGCGCGCGCCTGCTCGAGGGGCGCACATCGTGGGACCTCGCCGCCCAGCTCTATCCCACCCCCGCCCTGTCGGGCATGCCCGTTGGCGAGGCGATGATGAGCCTGCGCACGATCGAGTCCCACAATCGCGGCTTTTTCGGCGGTATTGCAGGGGTGAGCGACGCGCGCGGCAATGGCGAGTATTGCGTGACAATCCGCTCCGGCGTTTTCGACGGGGAAGCGGGCTATGTCTATGCCGGCTGCGGGATTGTGCACGGCTCAAGCGCTGCGGACGAATACGCCGAGACAGATTTG
The DNA here is from genome assembly GCA_017539125.1 of Actinomycetaceae bacterium. GTDB lineage: Bacteria > Actinomycetota > Actinomycetes > Actinomycetales > Actinomycetaceae > RUG11864. The sequence goes on from JAFYHO010000041.1 coordinate 1,683, forward strand.
AAGTTTAAGACGATTCTTTCCGCTTTTGATTGGTCTTTTGACGACGGTGACGTGCATGAGTGAGTTGAACGGCGCTATCGGCGCAAGCCTCGACGCTTTTTTCTGTCAGCTCCGCGCTTGCGGAGTACGCGAAGCAGTCGTGAGCCCTGGCTCGCGCTCCACTCCGCTTGCCATGAAAGCCCTTGAACATCTCGAGTATGTGTGGGTCGATGTGGACGAGCGTGGCGCAGCCTTTTTCGCCCTCGGCATGGCAAAGGCAAGTGGTCGCCCGGTGCCCCTGATTTGTACGAGCGGAACAGCAGTTGCAAACTGGTATCCCGCTGTTTTAGAGGCCGAAGCCGCGCGGATTCCTTTGCTGTTACTCTCTGCTGACCGTCCTGCACACTTGCAGAATGTGGGCGCTCCGCAGACGACGAACCAAGTAGAGATGTTCGGCTCGCATGTGCGTCTGTTCCGGAATATGCCTGAAATGACTGGGACGAGCGCGAGTGAGGGGGAGGGGTGGCACAGCGATTTCGCTGCTGCTGCGCGCGAAGCTGTTGAGGTGGCCTGCGGCTGGCAGGGCGAGCTGCCCGGAGCTGTTCAGCTCAATTTCCCTTTCAATGAGCCTCTCAAGCCTGCGCCTTTTAGCCCTCTCCGTCATTGCGAGGAGGGCGAGATCGCCATAACAAGGAGCGGAGAGTCTGAAAGCTCGCTTTCAAGACCGGAGCGACGTAGTTATGAGAGGTGCGAAGCACCGAACACGTCGGACACTACGTGTCTCCTCGCGATGACGGACGGTGTTTGCAAGGATGAGGGTGGTGGTGACGGGGTTGAGAATGTGCTTGACGCCCTCGAAGGCCTTCCTGTCGTCATTCTGGCGGGTGAAAACAGCGGAGCAGACCCGCGTGACGCCGAAGCGCTCCTTGAGATTGCCCGCTTTTTCAACGCCCCAATTCTTGCCGACCCGCTTTCGCAGATGCGTGCCCACACCGACCCGCTCATCGTCACGCATTACGATGCTATCTGCACTCATGAGGGCGAGCCGGAGCCGGCGGCGATTATCCGCTTTGGTCCGTGGGGTGTTTCCAAGCGCATGGTGACCTCGCTATCTCGCCGTGCCCCCGTCCACATCGCAATCGACCCGCACGAGCCCCTCGACTACACCCACACGACCACTCACGCTCTGCGTGCCCGTCCGCGTGATATCGCTGCCGTTCTCACGAATCGCACGAGCAGTGAGCGTTCCTCAGTCCTCGAACAATGGCGTGAAGCCGACCAGCGCGCCCATGAGCGCCTTGCCGCCGTCGCGCAGGCGGGCGACGATTTCGAGGGCAGCTATGTGGCGAAAATGCTGGAGCTTATCCCTGATAATTCCACGCTCTGGGCAGGCAATTCGATGGCAATTCGCGCTCTCGACACGTTCATGGAGTACTCGCCCGTGCGCGTCCTCGCCAATCGCGGTTTGAATGGCATCGACGGCACAACATCGAGCGCCCTCGGCGCACACACCGCCCTCGCGCCCGCCCCCACAACGCTCCTCGTCGGCGACCTTACGCTTCTGCACGACCTCAACGCTTTCGCCCTCACCGAGGAGCTTCGCCGTCACGGCAACACCGCGCCTTTCATCGTCATCTGCCTCAATAATGGTGGTGGCGCTATCTTCGATATGCTCCCGCAGCGCAGCACCGAGCCCTATTTCGAGCGCCTTTTCCTCACGCCTCACAGCGCCGATTTTGGCGGGCTTGCCCAAATGTTCGGCATCGATTACACGTGCACAAGCACGGTCAGCGATTTTGAGAGCGCCTACAGTGCCGCCCTTGCGCGCGGGGGAGTGAGCCTGATTGACATTTTCCTGCCGCTGGCTGGCGTGCCCGAGCGGTACGAGCGTTTTTGGTGAGAGTAAGAGCGGGGGAGTGCGATGAAGTTTCATGTTTTTGGTTTGGACGGAGCGCCGAATCGCCTGCTTGCCCTGCACGGTTCTCTGGCGGACGGCCAATCGTGGGAAAACTTCGCCGATGAGCTGGGCGTAGATTGGCAGGTGATTGCCCCCGATATTGCCCCGCTATCTGCCGAAGAAGCAAGCTTTGACGCAATCTGTGACGATATTGCTCAGCGTCTCTATGCGTTGAGCCCGCAGTTATGCGAGGACGAATATTATTGCCAAGAGCTGTACTGTGAGACATATGATTGTCCACCCCCGCCGATTCTTCTGGGCTATTCAATGGGCGGGCGTATCGCGCTAGAACTCCTGCAGCGTTTCCCCGATGTGCCCATTAGTGCGCTGGTTGTGGAGAGTGCAGGTCTAGGCCCTGACGGTGAGGACGAGCGTGAGATGTATGCGGCACGCTCACGCGAGTGGGCGCAGCGTTTCCGAGAGCTACCTCCAGAAGAGTACGTGTCGTGGTGGGCGAGCCAGCCACTTTTTGAGACGCAAAAATCCCTGCCTGAAGCGGTGCGTGAGCGTCAACGTGCGGCGCGTTTGGCTGTCCCGCGAGAGGTTGTCGTGAATTTGATGCTGGGAGTTGGCGCGGAGCATATGCACACCGCTCAAGAAAATAAAGCGCTCTTGCGTTCCTTGCATCGCTCAGGGCTGCCTGTTTCTTACTTAGCTGGCGAACAGGACACAAAATACAGCGCCATCGCCCACACCCTTGACCGCGATAACATCTGCCCCGTCCACATTTTCAACACCGGCCACAACATCCACCTCGAAGCCCCCACCGCCCTCGCCGCCTTCCTCCGTGACCTGACGTGACCGCTTCTATAGGCTATTCTCGTAAGGGTGGACAATATGAGTGAAAACGGCGCGGGTAGCGCAAGCGATGCGGGCAGTGCGAGCAACGCGGGTGACACTGGTGCCCCCAAGGCATCCAAAGTCGCAGACCGATTGTACGAGCACCAAAGCTCGCAAGAACACCTGAGCTTGCGTGAGCGCGCCAGTGAGAAAGCGCATGAAGAGACTACTGTCCGCGGTCGCACGATGGAGCGCGGAACCATTTTCAAATTCATCGGGTTGCTCGCTTTTATCGCCATTCTTACCGTCATCATGGTGTTGCTCTGGCCGAGCATCAAAGACCTCTTCAACGAGGGTGGCACAGACCGCCTCGTGGCACGCCTGAAGAGCGCAGGCCCTCTAGGGGTGCTTGCCCTGCTGGGCATACAATTCCTGCAAATTGTCGTTGCTCTTATTCCTGGCGAAGTCGTCCAGCTCGCCGCAGGCCTCATGTACGGCCCGTGGCTCGGCGCGCTCATTATTCTCCTTGGTTGCGTCCTCTCCAGCTTCGTTGTTTACCAGCTAGTTCACAAGCTCGGCGCGCCATTCGTGCGCTCTATGGTTTCAGAAAAATACATGGAACGTTTCGAGCGTTTCGAAAAATCAGGCAAACTGGATATCATCGTTTTCGTCCTCTTCCTCATCCCCGGTATGCCCAAAGACATCTTCACCTACATCGTCCCGCTGACGTCCATGAAAGTGAAGCGCTTCCTGACGCTCACCACGATCGCGCGTATTCCCGGGGTTTTAGCCTCGACGTACATGGCGCACGGTTTCAGCAAAGGCGATATCGTCGGCCCAATCGCGGTGATGTGTGTTGTTGCGCTTCTTGCCGTCATCGGCTTTGTTTTCCGTGAGCGCATCATGAACTTTTTTGACCGCAAAGGTTCGGATGAAAGCGCGGATAATGACGAGGTGAAAACTTTGTGAGCGTGACAATTGTTGATGCCAGTTTTAGGCGCGTGGCTTTGCCGCTGCGCGAGCCGATTTGTACCGCACGCACCACGCTGACTGCGCGCGAGGTGCTTATTGTGCGGCTCGTTGCCGATGACGGTACGCTCGGCTTTGGTGAGGTTTCCTCGTTTACGACGGATTGGTATTTACCCGAGATTTTAGACGATGACGAAGCCCTTATGCCGACTCTGCTTGAAGCCGTGCAAAACCGCGAGTTTAACGATCCGCGCGAGGTTGACGCTGCGCTGCGTAGGGTTGATGGGGCACAGGATTTGCCTGCGGCGCGAGCAGGGGTTGAGTGTGCGGTGTGGGATATTTTCGCGCGGCGTGCAGGGATGCCGCTGGCACACTATCTCGGCTTCACAGGCGATAAAGCCGCAGGGGGAGCGGTTCTTCCTCTCGCCGACAGTGACGCAACGCTGGCGGCGGTATGTGCGGCAGTCGAAGCTGGATACCAGCGCATCAAAGTGAAAATTGCCAGCGCGCAGGACATCGACAAACTGGAAGCAATCCGCCAGAACTTCCCCGATATTTGCCTGCTTGCCGACGCAAATGGAGCGCTCAGCGAAGGCGATTTTGACAGTATTGCACACAGGCTGGACGCAATTAACTGTGCCTGCATCGAAGAGCCAATTTCTCGCCATCCAGAAGAGGAACTTGTCGATTTCCATGTGCGCCTGAAAAAAGTGCAAGAGCGCGTGTGCACGCCTCTATGCCTGGACGAATCGTGGACGAATGAGCAGGAATTGCGGGCAGCCCTAAAAATCGGCGCGGCGGGGTGTTACGCTGTGAAAATCTGCAAACTGGGCGGCATTAGCACGACTCTCGATATTCTCGACGAAGCCCACCAGCGCGGTATTGCCATGTGGATGGGTGGAATGTTCGATACCGGCATCTCGAAAGCCGCACACGCCGCGCTCTCCCTGCACCCCGCCAATGCTTTTGCCGGAGACATCTCCGACACGTCCCGCTATTTCACCCGTGACCTCTGCGAGCCCGCTTTCGCGCTACACGATGGCTATCTCGACCTCTCCCGCCCCGGCCTCGGCTTTTATATGGCGCAAGCGGAATAGATATTACGTCTGTGCCGTTGTATTCTTGAATTAGTTGTTGTGAAGGAGTGCCATGGCTGCAGACCATTCTCTTTTTGCCTCGAAACTGAATAAGTGTCTCGCGGCGTCGTCTTTGTCTGCTGAAGATGTTGTTCTCGAGTTAAATAAGTACGGTTTTCCTGTCCCGCAACACACTTTCTCGTATTGGTTGCAGGGTTACTTTTTGCCGCGCAGTGAGGCTGCTTTCCAGCTGGTGGACGTTTTGGAAAGTGTCTTGGGGGTCAGTGACGCCTCTTTGTCGGATGCGTTGCTTGTAGATTTATCCTCTGGATTGTCATTTGTTCCCGGAGAGAACGTGCAAACGGAGGCGTCGTCTTTTTCTGTGGCACATAGACGTTTCTCCAGCGTTGCTGACGATGCGACTGACTGGGAGGCCACTGTTATTCAAAAGGTTGTGCGTGACGAGGTTGTTCTTAGTGCTGATTGGAAAACTTTGACCCAAGAGGTAACAATTTTTGCGCGCGTCCCTACCGCTCCCAATCCGTTCTTTTCCTTCCAGCTCTATTATGAAGACGGGTGTGAGTGTCCTGGTCGAGAAGATGTTTTTTATGATTTGTCCGGCGTTACGTTGAAGAAATGTGATGTCTCTAAAGAGGATGGACGCACTATTTATATTGCCCATTTTTCGTTGCCTGACGATGTTGTTCCTGGTGATTTGTATAAGTTTTCTTATAAGTGGGATGAAAAGCATATTGTTGCACCCAACATATTGTGTAACAGGTTTGTGCCGTGGTCGCTTGATTTTTATTCGTGTAGCGTCACCTTTGAGGGTGGTATTCCTAGAGGTATACGGTATGTAACCTGTGAGAATCGCGGTGACGAAGATGTTGAAGTTCCTAACGACATTCCTCTTGTACGTGACGGGAACACGGTGAGCGTGTCGATAAAGAATTTTGGAAACATTATTGGATATTTTGAATTGCCTGAGCCTACTCTCAATAACGAGCTCAACGAATAGCGTCGTAGGAGGGGAGCTCGACGCCTTGGCAGTCGGTGTTGAGGACTGCACGCAGGGCCTTCTTCTCCTTCTCTGTCACCCACAAGTTATAGCGGGCTTTCACGCCAATCTGCCGCGCCACATACTCACACCGAAAATCTTCATCGTGTGGCAGCCATTGTGAGGCGTCCCCGTCAGACTTCTCATAATTCGTATCGCCATCGACAGCTATGAGATTGTACGGGTCATTCGCCAATGCGATTCGGTCAACCTCGCTCATTCCTTGCGCGCCCGTGCGCCACGCATTGTAGAGGGCAACAATATGGTCGATTTGCACCTCGTCAGATGCCGAACGGTCGAAGCGAATTTGCTGACCTGAATACGGGTCGTCCAACTCGCCCGATTTCACAACGCAACGATACTTATTAGAGGTGTATTTAATCCCCGTCAAATCACGACCCAAAATATCATTTCGCGTATTGCAACCATTACCGTCAACATCAACCCAGCGCTCACCAAACTTCTCCCGTGTGTAGCCGTCTGATGAATCCCACTTCGCCACCTTGAGAGTATCGAGCACGTCAATGGCTTTGCGCGAGGGCAAAGACCCTAAAAATTCCTCCCACTCGGCGCGATAGTTGATGAGTTCGCCGTCCCACTCGTAAGGGGTACCGTCACTTAAATAGCGTTTATCTTCCATCTCGTCTGCTCCCACACCTGAGTTGCGCCCGCTATCCGACCCAGCCGAAGCGGAAGCCGAGGGGCTTGCCGATTTGCCACCAGAGGGCATGTTGGCACTGCAACTAGTAAAAGCGTACAAGCCACCTAGCAGCGCTAGGGCAACGACGGGAATGAGAGTACGGGACGTCCTACGTTTCATAGATGAATTCTCTCATGGGCTAGGGACAAAAATGCGAGGAAAACTGTGTGCGTGCGCCACGCCGCCTATCCAACCCGCACAAGAGCCCCGTCAATCACCTCAAAATCAACCTCAAACCAATCCGAAGCCGTCGGCAGATCAAGAGCGGCAACCCACGCGCGCGCCGTCCCGCGACGCAAAGCCTCACGCTCGGCCTCCCAATTCTCGCGCTCGCCCGTCACCACAAATAAATCGAGCAAATCGCCCATAATCGAATGCTCAACCGTTGCCTGATAGACCACACACTCGGCGCTCTCCTCCAGCCACGCGACATGCTCCATGTACTCGTCGCGCATTGGGTGGACGTCGCCAGCTTTCACTTCGACGCGCTCGCTGTAGGGCAGGAGGCGCTCGGGCGTACCGGGGGCCTGCCAGCCCTCAGTTAGGGCAGTTTCGGCGCCCATCTCGGCAAGAATGCCAAGCCGCAGGCGCGCTTCTTCTTCCAATTCATTCAACGCATGAGACATGGGGACATTCTTGCACAGCTCATGTGCAGCTGCAATCTCCTAATCCGTCGTTGTTCGTCGCCTTCGGCGACTTCCACAGCTGCGTCACTCCAGTCTTGTGAAAGCTAGCTTTCACAGACCTTCCGTTCCTTGCTGTGCGAGGAAATCGTAAGAGGCGAAGCTGAATACGAAGCAATCTCTAGTGACACTATTGCAATACAGGGACTAGAGATTGCTTCGGTCGAACTTCGTCCTCCCTCGCAATGACGGGTGGGGAATGACGGTTAGGTTACTTTATTGGCTTGCCCATATTCCCTTATTCGCCAGAACAGGGTATTGTAGGGCGCGTGGCAGAAGAATATGACTATCCAGAGGACGAATTTGACCGCCTTGCCAAAGAACGCAAGGTTCTCGGTGCTCACCGCGAAGTCGAGTCCAAGCGCAAGTGGTGGCTTGCTGTTCTTGCAATCATCGTGATTGTTCCCCTGCTCGCGTGGATTTTTGTGCGCGCCGGCGCTGTTGATTCTGTCACCCAAAAACAGGCCGAGCCCACTCCAAGCGCAACCGCTACCGAAACACAGAGCGAAACGCCAACGCCTGAGCCGAGCGACACAGAGAGTAGTTCGGACGAATCTGAGGATACGACAGGTACCGATGAGGACGAAGATACAACGACGGATGATACGACGACGGATGACGCGGAGGTTGATACCTCTATAGAAGTTCGCGTTCTCAACGGTTCTCAGGTCAACGGCTTCGCTGCGACAAAGGAATCGCAGCTCAAAGAAGCAGGCTTCACCAATACTGTTGCTGACAACTACGGCGGCGGTTCAACTCCCACACGGAGTACCGTCTTTTATGCCAACGAGGCCGATGAGGCAACCGCCGAAAAAGTCGCCTCCACTCTTGGCATTTCCGAGGTTGTTCTTTCCCCGCAATCTGTTTCTGGCGGGGAGGGCATTGTCGCCGTCCTGCGCTCCGATATCGCCTGATTTTTTTGTGACGACGGGGTCTTATTGAGGTCCCCTAAAAAGGTGAGTTTTACCGCAGGTTTCCTCTCGGGGCTAAAAAGTGACATAGACACCTTGCACTCTCGGGGTGAGAGTGCCAGACTACTACTTAGCACTCTCACGGTGAGAGTGACAATTTTCTAAGCCGATGAGGTTCACTACCTGCCGAGACATGAACGGCACAGCGTGAATCGTCCGTCGCGGGCATCGACTTAATCCGTATAAAACCGACCTAACTGGGAGGAAAAAGCATGGCAAAGACCATCGCATTTAATGAGGAAGCACGCCGCTCCATGGAGCGCGGTCTTAACCTTCTTGCAGATACCGTCAAGGTGACCCTCGGCCCGAAAGGCCGCAATGTCGTTCTCGACAAGAAGTGGGGCGCACCCACCATCACCAATGACGGCGTTTCCATTGCTAAGGAAATCGACCTCGAAGATCCCTACGAGCGCATTGGCGCCGAGCTGGTCAAGGAAGTTGCCAAAAAGACTGATGATGTCGCTGGTGACGGCACGACCACCGCAACAGTTCTCGCACAGGCACTCGTTGGCGAGGGTCTGCGTAACGTTGCCGCCGGCTCGAACCCTATCGCTTTGAAGAAGGGCATTGAGAAGGCAGTTGCCGCTATCGCCGAGCGCCTGCTCGCTGACGCAAAAGAAGTCGAGACAGAAGAAGAAATCGCCTCGACCGCAGCCATCTCCGCTGGCGATGTTGAGATTGGCCAGAAGATTGCCGAAGCCATGAGCAAGGCAGGCAAGGAAGGCGTTATCACCGTCGAAGAGTCCAACACATTCGGCCTCGAACTCGAGTTGACCGAGGGCATGAGCTTCGACAAGGGTTTCCTTTCCCCCTACTTCGTCACTGACCCTGAGCGTCAAGAAGCAGAGCTGGAAGACCCCTACATCCTCTTGACCGACCAGAAGATTTCCAATATCAAGGACGTCCTGCCCCTGCTTGAGAAGGTCATGCAGGCCGGCAAGCCGCTCGTCATTATCGCCGAGGACATCGAGGGTGAAGCACTTGCTACGCTCGTTGTCAACAAGATTCGCGGCACATTCAAGGCTGCCGCTGTCAAGGCTCCTGGCTTCGGCGACCGCCGCAAGGAAATGCTCCAAGACATGGCAATCCTCACCGGTGGCACAGTCATCTCTGAGACTGTCGGCTTGAAGCTTGAGAATGCTGACCTTTCCTTGCTCGGCAAGGCACGCAAGGTCGTCATGACGAAGGACAACACCACGATTGTTGACGGTGCTGGTTCGGAAGAGCAGATTGAAGGCCGCGTCAACCAGATTAAGGGTCAGATTGAAACTGCCACTTCCGATTACGACACCGAGAAGCTTCAAGAGCGTCTCGCTAAGCTCGCCGGTGGCGTTGCCGTTATCAAGGCTGGCGCTGCGACCGAGGTTGAGCTCAAGGAGCGCAAGCACCGCATTGAGGACGCCGTTCGCAATGCTAAGGCAGCCGTTGAAGAGGGCATTGTCGCTGGTGGCGGCGTTGCTCTTATCCAGGCGGCCGACGCTGTTATGGGCGATTTGAAGCTTGAGGGTGACGAGGCGACAGGCGCAGCTATCGTGCGCGCAGCCATCGAAGCTCCCATCAAGCAGATTGCTGCTAATGCCGGTCTTGAGGGCGGCGTGGTCGTTGACCGCGTGCGCGGCCTCGACAAGGGCTACGGCCTGAACGCTGCAACAGGCGAGTACGAGGATTTGCTTGCCGCTGGCGTTATGGATCCCGTCAAGGTGACACGTTCTGCTCTGCAGAATGCTGCTTCTATCGCAGGCTTGTTCCTGACGACCGAAGCTGTCGTTGCCGATATTCCTGAGCCGGAGCCGGCAGCTCCCGCTGGCGATATGGGCGGTATGTACTAAGACTGCCCTACAGATACCTAAAGAAATAGTGCCTGGCGCAAAAGCGCTGGGCACTATTCCTTTTGTGGGGGAGGAGCCGTGCGGCGTGAAAGGTGTAACGAAATGGTCACTATGTGGCGAAGTGGAAAAAATCAGAAACAATGTGGGGTAAATTTTTCGTCGTAGATGAAAAACATCTATGTGGGGTTCCATCCTCGCCCATACCAAAAAACAAGGAGACAATAATGAAAGAGTATCTGCGTCAATTGCCGCATCGCTACTTCATTACCGCTTTCACAGGCATGGCTCAAGGCCTTTTCGTCACTCTGATTGCAGGAACAATTCTCGGCCAAGTTGCCGCTTTTTTGCCTGATTCCACGTTTACAACATTCCTCGCCACAATAGCCCTGCTCGCCAAGTCTCTTATGGGCGCGGGCATCGGTATTGGTATTGCCCACGCGCTCGGGCATAACAAGCTCGTCATGCTTGCCGCTGGCCCTGCCGGCCTCATCGGCGCTTTCACGGGCAGTTTCTTCGAGTCCTTAGCTGGAACATTCCCCGTTGGCGAGGACGGCGCGCTCATGTTGAGCCTCGGAAGCCCAGGCAATCCGATTGGTGCATACGTTGTGACGATGTTCGTTGTCGAGATTTTAGGCCTTTATGCAGGCAAAACGAGTCTCGATATTATTCTTGTTCCGCTTGGCGGTCTGCTTTTTTCCGGTATCGGAATTTTCATCGCCTACCCGTTTGTGTGGATTGTCAATCAGCTGGGATGGTTGATTGCCAAAGCGACTGACGCCTCGCCTTTGCCAATGGGTATTATTATCGCGGTTTCTATCGGCTTGCTTTTGACAATGCCGACGTCCTCTGCGGCGACATGGGTTTCCGTGTCGATGCCTATTCTTGGCGTGGGTGCCGTGGCAAGCCAAGCTGACCAAAACGCAATGCTTCTTGCAAGCGGCGCGGCGGCGGTCGGTTGCGCTTCGCAGATGATTGGTTTTGCTGTTTCAAGTTACCGCGAGAACGGTTTCGGCGGCTTCATCGCGCAAGGCTTCGGCACGAGTATGCTCCAGATACCGAATATTATGCGCAAGCCCATTATTCTTGTTCCGATGACGGTCGCCAGCGCGGTTGGTGGCGCTCTTTCAACAACAGTATTCAAGGTGCAGGCAAGTTCAGCAGGCGGCGGTATGGGTACCTCTGGTTTGGTTGGCGTGATTGACGCTTTCACTCATACGTCTGGCACTCTTGGAATGGTAGGTATTATTGTGCTGATGTTTATCCTGCCAGCAGTTTTGAGCTTGGCGATTAGCGAGTTCATGCGTATTCGTGGCTGGATTAAGCTCGGCGATATGAAGTTGCCTGACTAAAGTTGCTAGTCGATGGGTTCGCGCTCCATGCCGTAGCTAGGGGTGTCCTCTGGAGTCTCGGCGCTCGGGGCGGATGTTGCAGAGTTGATTTCACTCTCGTCATCGCGAGGAGCAGGCGCAGCCTGCGACGCGGCGATCAATGGTTCTTCGATTGCTTGCGTTGCAACGCGCGCAGTCTCGTCAGTATTGATTGCTTCGTATCCGGCTTCGCCTCTTACGATTTCCTCGCTACAGTCTCGTGAAAGCGAGCTTTCACGGACCTTCCGCTCGTCATCGTCGCTGTCGCTCCTCGCAACGATGGGGTGGGAGATTGCTTCGTCGCCGCTTCGCGTCTCCTCGCAATGACGGGAAGCAGCCTGTTCGCGCTGACTCATACGCAGACGCATTTGTTCGGCAATCTCTTCACGGCGACGCTTCTTCTTCTCATCGCTGGCCGTCTTATTGACCCTTGGCGAGGTCTTTTCCGTCTCGATACGCTCAGAAATATCCTCCAAAGACGAGAAAGATTCTTTACGGCTGCGCGGCATTTCGCTCGTCTTGACCGATGAACGAGCCTTTTCTCGCGCCTTAGCCTGGCTTTGAGTCTTAGTCAGGCTTTGAGTCTTAGTCAGGCTTTGAGTCTGCGTAATCTCGTTGGTAGAAAACTCGCCAGTTGTGCGCGCCAGTTCTGGGCTCTCCGCTGTCTCTACAACAGTATCGGGCGTAATCGCAGTGAACTGCGCGGTTTTTTCTCCAGAGTTTTCCGGCGGAGGCAGAGGAGCGGCACTACGCCCAGAAGCCGCGCCTTTCTCAGAAGCCTCGCTGCGTGTCCCGTCAATATAATCAGGCACAGGTACTCGCGCTGGCACAGCCGCCGCAGACAAACGCGAATCAAGAGTTGCAAACATTTCCAACTCTTTCAAACGCTTCGTCAACCTCTCGCGCTCAGACTCAAGATTGGCGCGCGCGCGATCTTCCCAATCATGAGCCAAAGGAGTAATGAATAGCGGGCGGCGATGCAGCAGATTAGATACAATCTCGTAGCGCGCTGAACAAAAACCGATATCGGAAACCTCTGCGTATTCGTCACGAACTTGAGAAACATAGGTGCGATATCGCTGAGGTTCCACGCTCAAACAGCCCAAGTGCGCGTCATGCAAAACGAGGGCGTCCACGTCAATCGCCTGAAACTTCGCCGTCGTGCGCGAAGAAGCCTCACTATCGTGCGTCCGCAGGGAACGAATCAATTGCCCCACACGATGGGCCTTGTCCTCTTCAACCCCCAAAGCGGTCAGTTCTTCCTCTGCCACGCGCGCCGAAGCGAACTCGTCCTCGCCGCCATTGCGCGTATAAATATCCTTCATATCGACAGAAAAAACCAGCCCGTGATACCACGCAGCGAGCTGGACAAGATGAGGGGAATGAGTCGAGGGGAGCAGGGTTTCAACGCGGGTCAAGGTGTCGATGAGATGCTGAACATTGTGGTAACGGCGCTCGGGGCTCGACCAGCGGGTGACGAGGTCGCGGCAGGCCTCAGTGAGTTTCTCCTTAGGCAGCGTGGAGCCGGCAGCTTGCGCAGAGCGCACGTATGTTTGGCTTAACCATTGGGGAATATCCACTTCGCTGCCTCCTTTTCCGCTTTCCGTCACCGTTTTACTCACATATTTTCTTCTGTAAAATGGCAGTCTAGCCTTTGGCGCGGGGGCGCGCCACCGATGAGAGAAGTACCATTACCTGTTCCGTCGTCGTAATCCTCCTTCCCGTCGTTGTTCGGCGCTACGCGCCTTCCACAGCTACCTCGCTTCGGCTACACGTAAGTAAACTTCCGTGAGCCCTCCGCTCGTTGCTGTGCGAGGAGGACGCTTTGCGTCCGACGCGGCAATCTATACCGACATAAGCCGAGCTGCACAGCAGACAATAACGGGACTATAGATCGCCACGTCGCTTCGCTCCTCGCGACGACGGGGTGGGGTCATGATGACGGGGGTTAGTGTTCGCGTCCTAAAGAGGTGGAATTGGACAAGTCGCGCACCAAGCAGCGCGAAGTGAACTACGCTATCTGTGTGAGGAAAAAGAAGTTCTCTACCCTGAGTGGGCGCGCGCTGATTACAGGTGGAACATCGGGAATCGGTCTAGCTTTCGCCCGCGAACTGGCGGTGCGCGGCTGCGAGCTTGTGCTGGTCGGGCGTGACGTTCAGCGTCTTGAAGATACCGCTAAAGAAATGCAGGCGACTTATGGGGTCGAATGTGAAACTCTGTCAGCTGATGTGGGTACGGACGACGGTGTCCGTGTGGTCAGTGAGCGTTTGGCGAGTACAGACAGTCCGATTGAGATTTTCGTGAACAATGCCGGCCACGCCCTGCATCACAAATTGGCGACCGAGGATACCGTCCCACTCAAAAAAGCGATCGACGTGATGGCGACAGCCCCCGTGCTGCTCGGTGCGGCTGCGGGTGCGGCGATGAAAGAGCGCGATAGAGGCGTTATTATTACGACCGCCTCAATTTCGGGGCTTGTGCCGATGGGCTTGTACTCGGCGATTAAGGCGCTTGTGCGAATGTGGTCGCTCTCGTTGAGCTTCGAGCTTGCGAATACGGGCGTGCGCGCGGTGACCTTCATGCCCGGTTGGGTACACACCGAACTGCATCAGCGCTC
>JAFYHO010000042.1 GCA_017539125.1 Actinomycetaceae bacterium
AAAGGCCACGACTGCTGAGGAGACTGTTGCCTCGGTTGTTGCTAAGGCAACGAATGATCACACTGTCAATTCCACTGTTGCCGGTGCTGACGTGGACAATCCTGGCGAGCCTGTAACACCGAGCTCAATGAACATCGTCGGTAACACCCTCACGGTGAAGTTTGTCGATGATACTGCCGAGGCCGTTCAGGGCAAGTGGGTTCAGCTGACCTTCTACGCCAAGTACACCGACGCAATCATCATGGCTGCCGCTATCGGCGACACCAAGACGATTACAGATAACGGCGCTGTGCTTGGTGGCGTGACCCCGCATGAGGGTACCGTCAACAAGGCAACCGCTACCTTCACAGTTGGCAACGAGTTCCAGTTCGACCTCGACACCAACGAAGTGACCGTCAATCCCGAGACCACTACGGTGACAGCTGAGAAGAAGTGGAAGAACGCTGACGGCACGGATGCCCAGTGGCCTAAGGGTGTGAAAGAAGTTAAGGTCAATGTTCTCAACGGCGATAAGGTCGTGGACACGATTACCTTGACCAAGACCGCCCCGACGGCGTCGAAGGAGCTGCCGAAGCTTATCGGCGTAACCTACACACTCGATGAGGTCGCCGTTCCCGGATACATCACCGAGAAAGACGGCAACGTCTTTACCAACACATCGGTTGGTGATAAGCAGATTGAGAAGTACATCAACAAGGACGTCGATGCTCACTTGGTTGAGTTCGACAAGGCCTTCACGTACGACATCATGGCTTATGTACCCAAGGACGCCGACGAAATCGTCATTAACGATACGCTCGTGAATGCTATCGAGTTCGTCTCGACTGATCCGGCTTCCGTGAAGGTTGTGGCTAAAGATTCCAACAACCACACAGCTGGTAAGAAGGGCACTGTTTCTTCGACTGACGGTACAGCTGTTGCCGACGCTACGGTTGCTATCGACAAGCAGACCTTGTCCGTGACAATCGCTGACGCAAAGGCCTATCGCGGTAAGTGGATCCAGGTGACCTTCGATGCGCAGTACACCGCGGAGACCATTAAGGCCGTCCAGGTTGCTGATTCGCAGACCGTCACCAACAACGGCGCTGTGATCACCGAAATCGCTGAGCATGATGGCACTGCCAACACCGCTTCCTATGATGTGCGTGTCGGTAACCAGTGGACAAGGGACGTCAAGTCCAACACTGTTACCCACGACGCTGAAACCACCACGGTGACAGCAGAAAAGAAGTGGAAGCACGCTGACGGCACGGATGCCCAGTGGCCTAAGGGTGTCAAAGAAGTTAAGGTCAATGTTCTCAACGGTACTGAGGTTGTGGACACGATTACCTTGACCAAGACCACCCCGAAGGCTACCTCGAAGGAGTTGCCGAAGCTCAGCGGCGTGACCTATAAGCTCGATGAGGTTGCCGTTCCCGGATACACATCGGTCGTTGACGGTCAAGTCGTCACGAATACGGCAAAGGAATACGAGGTATTCTTCTCCAAGTACGAAATCACCAAGAGCGACGAGCTTGAAGGAGCAGAAATTGAGGTCTATGACTCCGAAGGCAATTGTGTTGAGAAGTGGACCTCGACTACTGAAGGCCCGCACGTCCTGAAGCTTGAAGCTGGCGAGTACACCTTCAAGGAGGTCAACGCACCTGAAGGCTTCAACGCAATTGAGACGATCGTCAAGTTCACTGTCGATACCGAAGGTAACGTGACTGTCCTGAACGCTGAGGAAGTAACCGACGGCAAGGTGAGCGTGGCTGATATCAACCACCTCATCCTTGAGGACATGCCCAAGACGTACCCAGTCGAATTCTCCAAGACCGAGTTTGATAAGGCAGACGGTAAGAATACGCCTGAGCTGGCCGGTGCGGAGATTGAGGTCTACGACTCCGAAGGCAACCTCGTTGACAAGTGGACATCAACCAACGAGTCGCACACAATGCAGCTCAAGGCTGGCGAGTACACCTTCAAGGAAGTCAACGCACCTAAGGGCTTCGAGGCAATTGAGACGATCGTCAAGTTCACCGTCAACGACAAGGGTGAAGTGACCGTCACGAATGCTGAGGAAGTAACCAACGGTCGAGTGACTGCGGTTGATACCAACCACATCATTCTCGAGGATATGCCCAAGGCGCCTGAGACTTACAAGGTTCTCATCTCCAAGCGCGAACTTGGCGAGAACACAGGCGAATTGGCAGGTGCAACCATTACAGTCACAGGTGTTGGCTTCGAAGAGACATGGGTCTCGGGCGACCAGCCACATGTGCTGGATCTTGCTCCCGGCGACTATGAGATGGTCGAAGTCAACGCTCCTGACGGCTTCAAGGCAGTCACGACCACCATCAAGTTCACCGTTGGTGAAGATGGTAGCGTGACCGTCACAAACGCTGAGGAAGTAACCGACGGCAAGATTAGTGTGGCTGATACCAACCACCTGATTCTTGAGGACATGCCACTCAAGGTCACCGATCTCCAAGTCACCAAGACATGGAAGAACAATGCCGGTTGGAGTGTGGCTGCTCCTGAAGGCTTGTGGCCTGCCGGTGCGACCGTTGAGATCACCGTGAAGGATTCCGAAGGCACTGTCGTTGGCACTGACACGCTCACTGCCGACCACCGTACCGCTACCTTCTCTGATTTGGTTGAAGGTGAAGAGTACACAGTTGAAGAGGCAGTCGATGGCGCTATCGCTTCCTCCGAAGAGCCCAAGACCGCAACTGCTGGTACGGACCAGGTAGTGACCTTCGCCAATGAGCTCCTGCCGCATAAGTCTGAGTCTGCCATTGAGGTTCTCAAGGTTGACGATACGACCGGCGAGGCCCTTGCCGGCGCAGTTCTCAACATCACCGGTACGGCAAAAGACGGTGAAGCAGTCGATGTTACGTGGACCAGCGGAACCGAGGCTAAAGTATTCGAGCTGAAGGCCGGCGAGTACACCTTGTGTGAAAAGACTGCGCCCGTTGGTTACCTCGTGGCTGCCGATATCACGTTCTCGATTGACGAAGCGACCGGTGTGCTTACGGTAGACGGTCAGACCGCGAAGAGTCTTGTTATCACCATGCGAGACAAGGTGAAGCCGCCGCCGGAGAGGACTCCGACGCCGACACCGAGTGCTTCGGAGACACCGACACCAACACCGACGTCGCCGGAGACCGTAACACCACAGCCCAGCAGTACGCCTGCACCCG
This sequence comes from Actinomycetaceae bacterium, assembly GCA_017539125.1. Lineage (GTDB taxonomy): Bacteria > Actinomycetota > Actinomycetes > Actinomycetales > Actinomycetaceae > RUG11864. Next base: position 3,183 of record JAFYHO010000042.1, read on the forward strand.
CGGCTCCAGCATCAGCGCCGCTTGTCAAGACAGGTGCCGAAGCGGGCTACCTCGTAGTGCTCATGATGACTCTGCTTGGAGCAGGCGTAGGTGCGCTGATCGTTCGCCGCCGCAAGGCATAGAAGTAGCGCAGGCTGGTTGCAGCGGCATTCTCTGACTGCAACCAGCCTCAGCGCACACTAAGTGTCTGCGCTGTCCACGCGCATGCGCAGAGTACAATCTGGCAAGTTTTTTCTTCCCTATCTTGTCAGATCAGGGGGTCGTAACTACTGTTGCGGCCCCCTTCTATTGTGCAATCCGAAAACCTTTAAGAACACGCGCGGCAGAGCCCTGAGAGCTCAAAAGTGTGGGAAATCTGGGTGAAACCAGTTTCTCTCTCGATTTTTTCAATCCACTTTTCTAGGGTTTCCTCAGATAGTTCAACGGTTTCGGCGCAATTGTTGCAAATAAGATGATGATGGTGTTCGCACGTAGTACACAGGCGATAGAGCGTCCCGCCCTCGGTGTGTAGGCAGTCGAGCAGCCCCTCGTCCGCTAGGGCTTGCAGGTTGCGGTAGATGGTCGCTAAGCCGATACTTTTTCCGCTCTTTTTGAGTTCGGCAAAGAGGTCTTGTGCCGAGATGAACCGAGAAATATTGCCGAGCGTATCGAGGATGAGAGTGCGGGTAGCGGTTGCAGTGCGTGCCATCTTACTGCCTTTCTTTTTCGGGACGGAACAGTTTTAAGCGCACAAGAACACCTAGTGACGTCAGGGCATATAAGGCGATAAGAATGACGACGATAGTCGCGCCGGGGGAGAGCGCCACGTTGTAGGTGATAATAAGCCCAGTTACGCAGGCGAGGATGGAAATAATCATCGCTAGACGCATTGTGCGTGTAAAAGAATGCGAGACAAGCTGGGCGATAGCGACAGGAACAATCATGATAGCCGAGACGAGCAGTACGCCGACCACGCGCATGGAAATGGACACTGTCAAGGCAGAAATAATCGCAATATACAGGTTGAGGGCGCGAACGGGCAGCCCTGCGGCTTTCGCGTATTCTTCATCGTGTGCCAGAGCGAAAAGAGGACCTGCGAGGAAGAACGCGGTGCCGAGGATGAGGACGGCAAGGACGAGAGTGTAGATGAGGTCACTACGCGAGACAGTGGCGAGTGAGCCAAAAAGATAGCTCGTCAGATTGGTTGTTGTGCCTCCTGCGGCGCTGATAAGCAAAACGCCGCCGGCGATACCGCCATAAAACAAGATTGCTAAGGCGACATCTGCGCCTGTCCGTCCGCGTGCCCGTATAAGCTCAATGAGTAGTGAGCCGACGACCGACATGACGATTGCCCCTGGCAGCGCGAGGCTGTCATGCGGGCTGATATCCATGATTGTTCCAGCCAGCCAGCCGAGAGCTACGCCTGTCAGGGCAATGTGCCCGATTCCGTCTCCCATAAGCGCCATTGAGCGCGAAACAAGGAAAGTGCCGACAACAGGAGCAGATACGCCCACAAGAACAGCGACAATAAGGGCGCGTTGCATCAGAGGGGACGAAAGCATCTCAATCATGGGAACCTCCGTTGCATACGGGGAGCATGATGTGCTGGGCGGGTCAAATCAATATCCTCATGGTGGTCATCGTGCCTGTGGCAGGTGTCGTGGTCACGCGGAGCGCCATCGTAAACGATGCGTCCCTCATCTAGTTCGATAGTGCGCTCAATCAGGGGGGCAAGCTCGCCCATTTCATGCAAAACCGTCAGAAGCGTGACGCCTGAACCGCGCAGGCCAGAAAGAATCTCAAATAGGGATTCGCGCGACTGTCTGTCAATACCCGAAAGCGGCTCGTCCAGCAGAAGCAGGCCCGGCTTGCGGACGAGAGCACGCGCAATCATCACGCGCTGCATCTGACCACCGGAAAAAACTTGGACGTGGTCGTGTGCGCGCTCGGCAAGCCCTACAGCTTCGAGGGCTTCCATAGTGGCAGCGCGGGCTTTCGCGCCACGGTGTGCACGCAGTTTTTTCGCCGAGAGAAGCCCCGTGCGCACCACTTCGTAGGCGGTCGCTGGCACTCCTGATGCCCGAGCAAAACGCTGTGGCACATAGCCAACGTGGCTGAGCACCTCAGGGTGCGCATGCGTATTTTCGCCGTAAATTTCAATGCTTCCAGAGCTAGGAGGAATAATCCCGACCAGCGCTCGTAGCAGTGTCGATTTTCCAGAGCCGTTCTGCCCGACGAGCGCGACAGATTCACCCTCGTCCACGCTAAAGGAGATATCGTGCAAGATAGGGGAAGCTCCGATAGTGACGCCGAGCCCCTCGGCTTGTATTGCTAGTTTATCCATTGAATCTGCCCGCCCGAATTATTGTGTAGAAACATCGCCGTCAAAATCAATAGACGGTAGAGCCCCTCCGCCCATACAGTCCAGACCATCGCTGATGGTATTAAGGTTATCTTCCAATTTTTTAAGATAGTTACTGTTTTCGGGAGCGCGCTCTAGGGTGGAAAGGTATGCGATGGTTACGCCTGTGTCCTGAGCCAGAGTTGCGATTGCGCTATCGTCCGTTCCCTCTTCAGCAAAGATGACCTTAATGTCCTCATCTTTTATAAGCTTTTTGAGTTCTTCAAGGCGTGCCGGTGAGGGTTCACTTTCGGCATCAAGAGACAGAGGCATCGCTTTCAAATCGTGGCGATCTGCTATATAGCCGAAAGCGGCGTGGTCAGTGATGAGGGTGGTTGTCCAGCAATTTTCCAACTCTTCAGCGTATCGGCTGCTCATTACCCCTAACTCGCTTTCGAGTTCTTCAGCGTTTTGGCGATAGCTATCGGCGTGTGCAGGGTCGATTGTGGCGAGCATACTGGCGACAGCTGAACTTGCATTCATCATGTACTCTGGCGAAAGCCAAAAATGAGGGTCGTTTATTCCGTGAGAATGGTGGTCGTCTTTTCCGATGCTATTTACGGCATCCTCGTATTTCATAGAGAGAAGCCTTAGGTCTTTTGAAAGGTCGAGAACATTCTTTACATCGGCTTCCTCTATCGCCTTGTCGAGGGCAGGTTGGAAACCAGAGGCATAGATGACGGCTTGCGTCTTTTCCAATTCAGCCACTTCTTTAGGGGAAAGCTCGTATTCATGGGGTTCGACATTTGGGGGAGTGAGCGAGGTGACGGTGACGTACTCCCCGCCGATTTTTTCGGTGAGCCAGGTGATGGGGTAGAAGGACGTGGCGACGGTATAAGGGCCATCGGTGGTGACGGATGAGGAATCGTCAGAAAAAGCAGCGCAGGACGATAGTGAGAATAGTAGGGCAATGGCACTTGCTGTAGCCAGTATTTTACGGCGCATACGCTGTCCTTTCACACTTTAATGATAATGGTTATCAAAAACTGTCCAGGGACATATTATTGAAAATACTTTTGTGTGTCAATCTCACCCAACCCGTCATCGCGAGGAGCGAAGCGACGTGGCGATCAATACCGACGTGAATTGTTGAGTGGCGAAGCGAGCAATAAAAGGACTATAGATTGCTTCGCCTGCCTCGCGGCAGGCTCGCAATGACGTGGGCTGTGATGACGGGGTGGATAGTGATATCGCACGCCAAATTCGTGTCGGGACAAAGCGGGACGGGGGAGCGGCTAGACTATATCTGCTGCATCTGCCAGATGTGGATACGCCGCGTATGAGCCACATACGCGCCAAAGAAAGGAAAATAATGGGCAAACAAGCGTCCACACTCGATAACGTCATCAGCCTCGCCAAGCGCCGCGGATTCGTCTATCCCTGCGGCGAGATTTACGGAGGCACACGCTCCGCATGGGATTACGGCCCGCTCGGAGTGGAACTCAAAGAGAACATCAAGCGCCAATGGTGGCGCTACACCGTCACTTCACGAGCCGATGTTGTCGGGCTCGATTCGTCCATTATTCTTCCCCGCGAAGTCTGGGTTGCTTCCGGGCACGTCGGTGTCTTTAACGACCCGCTCACCGAATGTACCTCCTGCCATAAGCGCTCGCGTGTTGACCAGCTTCAAGAAGCCTACGCAGAAAAGCACAACGAAGATAATCCTGATGAAGTCTCTCTTGACGTTATCCCTTGCCCTCATTGCGGCACTCGCGGGCAATGGACAGAGCCGCGCGAATTCAACCTCATGCTGAAAACCTATCTCGGCCCTGTCGAGGACGAATCAGGCCTGCACTATCTGCGCCCAGAGACAGCCCAAGGTATCTTTATCAACTTCTCCAACGTCATGACGACCGCGCGCAAGAAGCCGCCGTTTGGTATCGCGCAGATTGGCAAGTCGTTCCGCAACGAAATCACCCCCGGAAACTTCATTTTCCGCACCCGCGAATTTGAGCAGATGGAGCTGGAGTTCTTCGTCAAGCCCGGCGAGGATGAAGAATGGCATCAGTATTGGATTGACTACCGCAAAGATTGGTATGTTGACCTCGGCATTAACCCCGATAACCTGCGTTTCTACGAGCACCCCAAGGAAAAGCTTTCGCACTACTCTAAGCGCACTGTCGATATCGAGTATCGCTTCGGCTTCCAAGGCAGCGATTGGGGCGAGCTTGAGGGTATCGCCAACCGTACCGATTTCGATTTGGGCACGCACGCCGAGCATTCAGGCAAGGATCTCTCGTACTTTGAGCAGGCGACTGGCGAGCGCTGGACGCCCTATGTCATCGAGCCCTCAGCTGGTTTGACCCGCTCTCTCATGGCATTCCTCGTTGAAGCCTATTGTGAGGACGAGGCCCCCAATACTAAGGGTGGGGTTGACAAGCGTGTTGTGCTTAAGCTTGACCCGCGCTTGGCGCCCGTCAAGGCCGCTGTTCTTCCGCTCTCGCGCAACGAGCAGCTTACGCCGATGGCACGCGAGCTGGCAGACAAGCTGCGCCGCAATTGGAACGTGGAGTTTGACGATGCTGGTGCGGTCGGCCGTCGCTATCGCCGTCAGGACGAAATCGGCACGCCGTATTGCATCACCGTCGATTTTGATTCCCTTGAGGATAACGCCGCCACGATTCGTGACCGCGACACGATGGAGCAAGTGCGTATTCCTCTCGATAAGGTCGAAGGCTTCCTTGCTGAAAAACTCGTTGGCTGCTAATGGAAACAGTGCGCATAGGCGCTCTTGAACTGGCGACACCGCTCATGCTCTCGCCCATGGCGGGGGTGACGAATCCGCCTTTTCGTCAGCTGTGCCGTGAGCAGGCAGAAGCGGGTATTAAAGCGGCTGGAGCCCACGTTCCTAGCCCTAGCACTGGCGCACTGAAGGGCACTTTTGCTCCTGCGGGCTTGTGGGTCTGTGAAATGGTGACGACGCGCGCGCTCATTGAGCGCCGCCCCAAAACCATGAATATGATTCAGCCCGATACCTGCGACCCTGTGCGTTCTATTCAGCTTTATGGCGTTTCTCCGCGCGTGACAGCCGAGGCAATCCGCATACTCATTGAGGAAGAATGGGCTGACCATATTGACCTCAATTTTGGTTGCCCTGCACCCAAGGTGACGCGGCGTGGTGGTGGCTCTGCCTTGCCGTGGAAGCTTGACTTGTTCCGCGAGATTATCCAGGCGAGTGTGGAGGCTGCACGCAAGGCGAGTGTGAAGCGTGGTTTTGAAATACCTGTGACGGCAAAAATACGTCTCGGTATTGACGATACGCACGAGACATGGAAAGACGCGGCGCGTATTGCTGAAGATTTAGGTGTGAGCGCCTTGACGCTCCACGGGCGCACGACCGCCCAGTATTATTCGGGGCGTGCAGCATGGCAGGCTATCGGCGAGCTCGTCGATATGGTCGATATTCCCGTTTTTGGGAATGGCGATGTTTTTGATGTGGACGACGCGCGCGAGATGATGGGCAGTACTGGCTGTGCAGGTGTGGCGATAGGCAGGGGGGCGCAGGGCAGGCCGTGGATTTTCTACAATCTAGCAGCTTGGTTGCATGGCGCTGATGTTCACGCGCAGCCCACTCTGGGCGAGGTTAGCGAGATTATTTTGCGCCACGGCGAGCTTGCTATTGCTCATTATGATGACGAGTTAAAAGCAATGCGAGAGATGCGCGGGCATATCGCCTCGTATCTGCGTGGTTTTAAGCTTGGTGGGCAGGTGCGCGACGGTTTTGCGCGCATTACTACTCTTGATGAGCTGCGTGAGCGCTTGAGCGAGCTCGATGCCAGCCAGCCTTATCCGAAAGCTGCTGACGGTCGGCGCGGTAGGGCTGGTGCGCCAAAACGCCCCCATTTGCCCGAGGATTGGCTTGATTCGCGTGAGCTCACTGAAAAACAGCGTGCTAAAATTGCGGCAGCAGAAATCGACGTCTCGGGCGGATAAAGGTGTAGCGTATTGCCTTTCTTGCGTGAAAAGAGTAGGCTTAATACATGTAATACGTGTATTACATTGGAAGGAGTGTAGTGGAAATGGTGACATCTGTTCGTCTGCGACCAGATTTAGAGGAGCGTTTGACGCGCCTTGCAAAAGAGACAAATCGCAGTAAGTCTTTCTATATTACGCAAGCGGTTGATGAGTATATCGACCATTTAGAATACGTCTATTCTTTGCGTCAACAGGTTGAAGATTATCGCGCCGGCAAGCTGAAAACCTACACTCTCGATGAAATGATAGAGCGCTATGACTTGGACGATTAGATTTACTCCAGAAGCAGACAAAAGTTTTAGCAAACTAGACAAGGCAATACAGCGGCGTATCGTGAAAAAACTGCGTGACGTGTGCTCTAGCGGCAATCCAACTGCATCGGGCAAGGCGCTCACGGGCGATTTGGTAGGTTTTTGGCGTTACCGTGTCGGCGATTACCGTCTCGTGTGTTCAATAGAAAATGACGAACTAATTGTCCTTGTTGTCGATATCGATCACCGTTCTACCGTCTACAAGACACAATGACGGTTATAGTAATTCGTCGTTGCGAGGGAGGAACGACCGAAGCAATCAGTAGTTCGTTATTGTTTGCTTTGCAACGCGAGCAATTGTGTTGGTATTGATTGCTTCGTCATTCACTTCGTTCATTCCTCGCAATGACGGTGGAGGAGTTCCGCAATGACGGGTGCGGTGCTCGCGCTTAAGATAAACTCGTAGGGTGAGCAGTATGTATAGCGATTTCGACGCGCAGCGTTATGTCGAGGAAAAGCCGGGGTCGTCCGGCAGGACACCTTTCGAGCGCGACCGTGCCCGCGTCCTCCACTCTTCGGCTTTGCGCCGTTTAGCAGGGAAAACGCAAGTTTTAGGGCCAGAATCTGACGATTTCGTTCGCACCCGTCTCACACACTCCCTTGAAGTCGCCCAAATTGGGCGAGCCTTTGCGAGCAACTTCGGGGCAGAACCAGACATTGTTGAAACTGCCTGCCTCTGCCACGACCTCGGGCACCCACCCTTCGGACACAACGGCGAGCGCGCCCTCGCGGAAGCCTCCGAGAGCTTCGGTGGCTTTGAAGGGAACGCTCAAACCCTGCGTCTGCTAACCCGTCTCGAGCCTAAACGTCTGCACCCCAATGGCGAGCCAGCAGGCTTAAACCTCACCCGCGCCACCCTAGACGCCACGGTTAAATATCCTTGGGATTACGAGCATCGTCCCTTTAATTCGGACGGTTCGCGTAGCAGAAAATTTAACGTTTACGAAGAAGACAAGGAAGTCTTTGAGTGGATACGCGAGGGTGCAGGAGAGGGCAAGTCTTTTGAAGCCCAGATTATGGATTTGTCAGATGATATTGGCTATTCCATCCACGATGTTGAGGACGCAATCGTCCGCGGAGCGACCACTCCCGACAAACTTGCGGCGGGGGAGGACAGGGAAGAGATTCTTGCCCTTATCGCCAGCTGGTATGGAGAGAATGACGCCAATGCTTTAGAAGCGGCATTTGAGCGTCTGTTTACCGAAGAATCATGGCCATACGGTTTCGATAGCTCCTATCGCGCTCTCGCAATGATGAAGGACTTGACGAGCGATCTCATCGGGCGTTTTATTTCTTCGGTCACTCGCGCTACCCGTGACGTTTATGGGGACGGTGATTTGGCGCGTTACGAGGCTAATATCGTCGTTCCCGAAGAGACGTGGGCGGAAATTATTGTTTTGAAAGGAATCGCCGTCGCCTACGTTATGGAGCCGCGAGAGCACCAGCCTGACTCGGACCAGCAACGCTCTCTACTACTTGACCTCATTGACGCTCTTGAGGACAAGCCCGAGCAGTTAAGCCCGCACCTCTATGAAATGTACAAGCGAAGTGGTGAGTATGAGCGCCCGCGTTTTATTATCGACCAAGTAGCTTCGCTAACTGACCAGTCCGCGCGCTTGTGGCACTCGCGTTTATGCGGCATGCTCCGCCACTAGAGCGGGGTCACGAGAACATAAAAAATTGAGCCACGAGTGTGGCTCAATTTTTATGAAGTCTCAAATTAGAGAACCGTTTTGATGAATGCCTCTACTTCGCGAGGTGTTGCAGTTGGCTCGAAACGGGCGAGCACATTGCCTTCGCGGTCGATGACAAACTTTGTGAAATTCCATTTAATGGAGTCACTGGATTCATAATCGGGATCCATAGCTTTCACTGCGTCAACGAGGGCGTCGGCGCCTGGGGCAAAACCCTCGAAGCCTTTCTCGCTTGTCAAGAACTTATAGAGTGGGAGAGCGTTTTCGCCGGTCACGTCAGTTTCGGCCATTTGCGGGAAACGGGTGTGGAACTGTTCATTGCAATACCTGAACGCTGGCTTTTCGCCACTGGGATTCGGGAACTGGTCGCAGGGAATGTCGAGAACTTCAAAGCCCTGGCTGGCGTACTTATCGTAGATATCCGAGATACGTGCATACTGTGGTGTAAAACCGCAGCCAGTTGCCGTGTTGACAACGAGGACAACTTTCCCTTCGAAATCACGAGTAGCAAACTCGCCACCATCTCTTGTTGGAACTGTGTAATCGTAGAAGCCCATGATAATCTCCTTAATCCAGCGGAACTTCCTGAAACAATGACGATTATACAGGCATTTTACGAAGTCTTTCCACACAATATGGTGCTGTGTTTACGAGGCAATACGTGTGTTTGTGTGCGGACGCTTCGCGTCCTCTCCTGGTGTGCGGAAATGCTTCGCATTTCCTCTCCTGGTGTACGGACGCTTCGCTATTCCTTTTACCGTAACGGGCACAAGCGAGCAAACTCGCTTGTACCGAAACTCCTCACTGTGTTCGGCAACTTCGTTGCCTACAACAGTTTCGTCGTTTCGGCTACGTGTAAACAAACTGTCACGAGCCACCAAGCTCAAGAGCTCTTCGCTCGTGCCATTTTGTTTACACGAGCCCTTCACTTCTTACTGTGCGCCCGGCAGGACTTGAACCCGCGACCGTTGGATTATGAGTCCACTGCTCTAACCAGCTGAGCTACAGGCGCTAAATCGAACGTTCTTATGCTACCTGTAAAAATCTATTTTTCTACCAGAACACCATGTGAGACGTGTCGAGCTTAGAAAAATGGGTTTTAGGCTGGGGGAGTGTCCTTTTTGTTGTAGCGAGTAGACAAAGAACGAGCAATTGCCCACTGATACTCGTCAACGCCCTTCGGTGCAGACGTAGACATACCGAGCGCCTCGTCCAAGTCGATATCGCAA
>JAFYHO010000005.1 GCA_017539125.1 Actinomycetaceae bacterium
CGAGAACACGACGATGCCGAGTGTGCTCACGGAGATTGGTTTTATTTCCAACATCGAAGAAGAGGCATTCATAACCTCGGCTGCCGGTCAGGCCACGCTGGCACGGGCTATTGCTGATGCGCTGAAGCAATGGCACGACATTACGGCAAAAGGAACGGTGTCGCGCCGTGAGTTGCGCAACCTGCGCTTCCGCTATTTCGACCCGAAACAGCAGGCACCACGACAACCAGTGGCTCAGAGTAAACCCGAAACGTCGGTGGCAAAAACGCAGACCGATGTCCCGACAACAGCAAAAGCCGAACCGGAACAACAAGATACAGTTGCGTTGCAACCTGTCGTGGCGGTGGCTGTTGACCTCCATGAGGCTCCGGCAGAGCCTTTCTTCTCAATACAGATATTCAGCGTGAGTCGCGAGCTGGAACCCAGCGACAAACGTTTCAAGGGCCTGCGCGACGTGCGTCTGGTGCCTGCGCCCGACGGCACGTATAAGGTCGTTCACGGACACTTCGTGAGCTATGCCGAGACGCGGCGTCAGCTGGTGGAGGTGCGCAAGCTGTTCCCCGACGCCTTCGTCATTGCCTTCGACGGCGACACGCAGATAACGACCGCCGAGGCACTGGGAAGGAAACATTGAAAGATTGAAAGATTGAGAGATTTAAGGATTTAAAGATTTAAGAATTGAAGATTTGATAGATTGAAAGATATGATTAATCTGAAAATAAGCCCCGTAGGGGCGTACAGAACATAGGCAGGCGGTGAAGTGCGAAGCACGGAACCCCTGTTACACGACATCCACACACAAACCAAGCCCTGTAGGGGCGGCAGAAATAAGCTCAGTCGTACCTACGGCACTCTTTTTTCTCTCGCGCTATGGTAACAGGGGTTTCGCTACGCTTCACCACCTGCCTAAACTCAGCCGCCCCTACGGGGCTTTCATTTGCGGAACTTGAAACATTGAAACATTGAGAGATTTAAAGATTGAAAATTGAAGAATTGAAAGATTGAAAAACGATGAGTGACGGGAATTTCAACAGGTCATTATATCCAAGCACGCCTTACGCCAGCGGCCTGAAGGCAGGGCGGGCGCAAGGACGGCAATGGGCTACGGAGGCCTTTGCCCAATGGCTGCGCATGACGTGGCCGGAGATGGACGGGGTCACGGCGCGGCAGCATCAGGATGCCTTCGTTGCTAAGCTACAGGAAATAATGAAATGACATCGGCAACGTCCCGCAGCGTCTCGAGGCTTACAGCCTTGATGCCAGCGGCTTCGGCCAATTTGATTACCGCTTCAAGTGGCGCGGCGGCGTTGGGCTGCTCCTTTTGTGAATCGACGGCAGCGTCGGTGTCCGGTGTCTTGTCGTCAGCAATTTCCGACTTCAGCTCAGTCTCAGACTTAACGCGGAAGAGTCCGTCGTTGCGGACAATGGTTGTCAGTGTGCCTGCCGTGCGCGGTGCTTTCTGCACCTGCTCGCCTTTGGCGGGAGGAGCGTAGGTGTTGCTGGC
>JAFYHO010000043.1 GCA_017539125.1 Actinomycetaceae bacterium
AATCCGTATATTCTTTTTGGTGATCTCGCCAACTATGAATTCGACTTGCCACCCATCGAGCGGCAACGTGAACTAGCCAATCTTCTGTGGGCGGCGAATGACCTCAAGGAGTCCTACCAAAAGGCCATCATCGCCACTGACGAAATGCTCAAAGCCAAGTTCAGGGAGATGTTTGGGGAGGCTGGTGATACCTCACGCGGAGCCGCAGAGTCGCGGAGCAAGTGGCCGATGGTTCATTTACGCGATGTTTGTTTTGGTAGAGCAAGCAATGGTTACTTTGCGCGGCAAAGTGAATACAATAGCGATGGAAATGCTAGAATCGTTAGTGTCACAGATGTTGTCAATAGGACTTATGTAAACATTGACGGATTACAGCGAATCAGTATGTCGAGCAAAGATTTATCACGATTTTCACTTAAATATGGCGATATGCTATTTTGTAGGTCCTCATTAGTAAAGGAAGGCATTGGCAAGGCGGCAATCATAGTACCATCTGAAATTAATGATTGCGTATTTGAATGCCACTTAATTAAAATCTCCCTTGATACCAATATTTGTCATCCTGTGTTCATGGAGCATCTGTCTTGGGCGGCAGAATTTAGGAAACAGATTATGGGAAATTCTAAGACAACCACGATGACAACAATAAGTCAGGATGGAATACTCAATGTTTCTATTCCTCTCCCGCCGCTTTCCCTCCAGCGCGAGTTTGTAGCGATTGCCGAGAGAGCAGACGCGGCAAAATCCGCCCTCAAGCAATCCATCGCCGATATCGAGCAAGTGATGAAAGGGTTGATCAATGGGTGATAGCCCAATAGATAGCCGCAACTGCGGCAAATATGCCGCAGGGCGGAACTTGGTAGGGCCAAATCTCGCAGGGCATGGCGAACTCGGCAGTTTAGCCCTGGCGGGTTCGGCCCTGGCGAGTTCGGCCCCAGCGCATATTTGCGCTGGTCATAGCGCTGGTCATAGCGCCGGTCATGGCGCCGGCTACACCGCCCCTGGGTGGGAGCGAGATGAAAGCGGCGCTTTGCGGCGCGTGAAAAAGCCTCACATGGGGCGGCGGTTACCAGGCTTCGACTATTCGCAGCGCATGATCTACGAAATCACCATTGTGCTGAAAGAGCGACGGCCAGTCTTGGGGCGGCTCGTGAAGAAGCCTGGTGACGGCGCAGTAAGACCAGGAGATGTGGCGGCTGAGGAGGTTTGGTTGGTTGAGCCGTCGCCGCTCGGGCAGGATGTTCTTGACTGCTGGCGCAAGATCGCCGATTACTGGCCTCAGGTCTCGATTATCGAGGCGCAGCTGATGCCCGAGCATTTTCATGGCATACTGTTTGTCAAGGAGCGCCTGCCGCTCACCCACCCCGATCGCCCTGAAGGGCCCGGCAATCGGCGCAAAAACCTCGGCGACATCATTCGCGGGTTCAAGGCCGGGTGCGCGATGGCGTGGCGGGAGACTGCGGCAAATATGCCGCAGGGCCAAACCCGGCAGGGCTGGGCCCCCCAATGGGCCGAGGGCTTTGTAGAAACCATTCTCTTTCACAAAGGCCAGCTCGTGAAGATGATCAACTATCTTCGCGACAACCCGCGCCGACTTGGCGTGAAGCGCGAGCACCCCGAGCTCTTTAAAGTGTCGCGCGATATCGAGATCGCCTTTGCCGACTTTGGCGAGAACAGCGCGATCGCTAAATGGCAGGGGCCGTCGAGCGGCCATTTCGCAGCAATCGGTAACCACTTTCTGCTCTCTCGCCCCCGGCTTGTGCAAGTGCAGTGCTCGCGGGCTATTTTTAGGTACCGAGTGGAAACTGCCGCAAATATGCGGCAGGGCCGAACAACTGCGGCAAATATGCCGCAGGGCGGGGAACTGCGGCAAGTATGCCGCAGAGCCGAACAGGGCCGAACTGGGCGGGACAAGAAGCCGCGAATTTGCCGCGATGAAAACGGCAACCCGATTGTTGAGCATTCCACGCC
>JAFYHO010000044.1 GCA_017539125.1 Actinomycetaceae bacterium
GCAGCGTGTAGAGCAGCGTGCGGCGGAAAACACGCCCCGTGTTGCGCCCCGTGCCCATTGACAGCATTGTGGTGACAATGGCCAGCACAATAGTCGGCACGGCCAGAAGTTGGAACAAGCGCGTGTAAACCGTCGCCACAAAATCGGCCACGGCGTCGATGGCGCCAATCCGCAGCAGTCCTAAAACGGCACCCACGGCCAATGCCGCAATCCAAATCACAACTTTTTTCATAGCATTTCTCTTTGTATCAACGAATTAAACAAATTAAACGAATATGTTTTGTTTTATTCGGTGACAATAGTTAAACAATAAAAATCTGCGTAAATCTGTTCAATCAGTGTAATCTGCGTTCAAAATCGTATCGCCCCAAAATATCACATTTCAAAAGTCAAATTCACAAAAACATTCCGCCCCTTTTGCGGAATCTCGTTCCAATCGGCGTAAGTGGCGTAACGCTTGTCGAGCAGATTCTCGATTCCCGCCCTGACAGTCAGCCTTTTATCGCCGACAGGCCGCTGCCAGAGTGCCGACAGGTCGCAGACGGTCCACGCGGGTGTTTCGGTCTCACCGTATTTGGCCGCAAAGTTGCTCTGACGGCCGTTTCCACGCAGAACAACCTGCGCCTGCCACTGCCCGTGGTTCAGCCCCATTTGCGTCTGCCAACCCAGGGGCGCAATGAGCGGCAGCGGGTCGTTGTCGGCGTCGCGGCCCGAGCCGATGCTCAATTTGCCGTTCAGGTTCAGCCATTTAAGCGGCTGCCACTCGGCCGTAGCCGACGCGTTGGCAATGGTGGCGTGGCTGATATTTCCGTACACCTTCACGCCTTCCGCGCCCACGGTCATTGGCGAGATGCGCTCTTCGAGATGCCCGATGATGTAGTCGCGGAACAGAAAGGCGTTGCCGTCGATGCCCACCTGCAGCGTGCCGCCGCGCCATTTTAAGGCGGCGTTCAACTCGGTTGCCGACTCGTTTTTCAGGTGCGGATTGCCGATGTAGTCGAATTGGTCGAACGTGTTGTTCAGATAGTAGCCGTAAGCCTCGGTCACCGTTGGCGCGCGGCTTCCCCACCCCGCCCCGACTGAAATCTGCAAACCGCCCGTCTGCACGCGGTAACTTGCCGCAATGCGCCCCGTGGTCTGATAGTAGGCGTTGGTCATAGCAGGGAAAAACACCTTCAGAGCGTGATAGCCCTCGTCGTTGTTGAGCCGCTGATGCTGCCACGCCACCTTCGCCGACAGGCGCACCTGTTGGTTTTCGGTCAAGCCGATATTGTCAGTCAGCGCAAGGCCCGTATTGAGCGTCGCCACGTCGGGCCACGTAACCATATACATTGGCGCCGCGCCGCCAGGGTACATTGTCATATCGGCAAAGCGGCGGTTGTGGTAAAGGTCGTAGTTCAGCGCAAGGTCGTGGCGCTTCCGCGATGCGGTGAGAAGGCTGTAAAGCCCCGCCGTGCGGCTCAATCCAGGCATATCCATATGAATCTCGACGTCGGGCCGCTGCGTGTCGTCCATTTCGTGGGTGATGTGGTTGTAGTAAACCTTCGTTTCCCAACTCGCCCAGCCAAACAAATGCTTGACTGACAGCGATGTAATGATACCTTCGGCAAGTCCCACGTCCATATTCAGGGCGGGATAGCCCACGTCGGTGGCGCGGTCGAAGATGAAGGTGCCCTCAATGGCGTCGTTTTCCGTCAAGCGGAAGCCCAAATTGCTGAAAACGTTCACTTTGTGAAACTGCGAGAACTGCAGCCGCTCGCCGCCGCCAACCTTGTAATTGTCGGCCTGACGGTAGAAAGCGCCAATATTCGCGTAAGCGCGATGACCGCTCAAAGCCGCGTCGGCGCCATACACCTGCACGTGGCCGTTCCACTCGTGGCCCGCCGACAGATTCACTCGCAGCGGGTCGGCGTCGAAACCAGCCTTACGAAGCCGCAAATCAAGGCTTCCGCCGATGTTGCCCGTGGCCTGCGGATTGCCGTCGAGACCGCTGTTCAGACTGATAGTTTGAAGGTTGCCGCTCTCGACATACGATGTCACAGGGTCCATTTTGTCGGTGCAGGCGTAGAAAATCTTCATACCGTCGATAGTTGTCGAAAGGCGCTCGGTGGGCATATTGTTCACCACAGGTTCCCACGCGTACGAGCCGCGCCGCACCATTGCCACATTGCGCAGATTGCCAATGTGTTCGTCGATGCTTGCCGCCTGCCCCTTCACCGACCGCTGTCCGCCCCGCGACGCGGTGGAACTGATAACCACCTCGTCCACAGTCAGTTCGCGAGCGACGGTTGTGTCGGGCTCGGCAGCCAGAATAGTCGATAGTAAAATTGTTCCAATCATTA
>JAFYHO010000045.1 GCA_017539125.1 Actinomycetaceae bacterium
GTTGCGAGGGAGCACCGCAGGTGCGACCGCGGCAATCTATAGTCCTTTATTGCTGCTACGCAACGCGAGCAACGTGTAACTATTGATTGCTTCGTCGGACGTGGAGCGTCCTCCTCGCAATGACGGGAATGGGGGTGACGGGCGAACCTTAGCGGGCGAGAGGGCAGCCGGCGCAGGCGATAGTAGCCTCAGGTGAGGCTTTGGAAGCTGACTGGGGCGAGCACAGTCCCAGCCCTGAGGAGCACAGCGAAGAGGCTTCCCCTGTACGCCCTAGGCGTTGAAAATGCTCCACAACACTTTGAGCAAAAGCGGGAGATACGTGGGCGTTACGAGCAATTGCGGGGATCGTTCCGCCCTGCTCTAGCGCCTGCACAACGCGCTCGTATGGGGTTAGTGTGCCACTTGCGGCGCTCATAGGAATGCTCATAGGAACAGCCGTCCAATCTGGAAAATCCCCGCAGCCAACACCCATGCAATCGCCAGTTGCGCCAGCACAGCGAGAGCCGTCTTTTTGCCACCGATAATCTTCGCCTGCTCAGCGACGGTCGCCATACACGGGGTGTATGCTAAAACAAAAACGAGAAATGCAAAAGCCGCCAGCCCCTCATACCCCTTGCCTGCGCTCTTTGTAAAAGAGCGATTCACAAGGCTCGGCAGGCGCCCCAAGTCCTCGCCATTATCCTCCGCATCGCCAGCTGCTTCCGGCTCCAAGTTATACGAGGTGACGACCGAAGAAACAACCGTCTCTTTGGCGACAAAACCCGTCATAAGCGCGCCCATCATATGCCACTCGCCAAATCCCGTCGGGGTAAAAACAGGCTCAAGACCTTGAGCAATACGCCCATAGAGCGATTCTTCCATCGGCAAATCTGGGTCGGCAAAACGCGCAGAATGTGTCGTGCCGCCCTCTTCCTTGACTGGCGAAGCGCCCACAGGAATCGCGCCCAACAACCACACGACCAGCGTCATCGCGACAATCATTTTTCCAGCGCCCGTCACGAACGACCATGCGCGCTGCCAGGTGGTACGCAGCAGATGTGGCAGGCTCGGCAGATGATAGGCGGGAAGGACAAGCATGAGTGGGGCAGCAGATTCACCGCGGGTAATGAAGTGTTTGAGAATCCACGCCCCTCCAACGATAAGCACAATCGAGAACACGTACATCGCAAAAACGACCGTGCCGGCGTGCTCAGGGAAGAAAATCCGCGCAATCATCAGGTAAATCGTCAGGCGTGCCGCGCAAGAAGTGTACGGGGTGATGAGGACGGTGACGAGGCGCTGGGCGTGCGAGGGGAGCGTGCGCGCCGCAGCGAGAGAAGGCAGGTTGCAGCCGAAGCCCATGATAAGCGGCAGGATAACGCGCCCGTCCAGCCCAATTTTTCGCATGAGGCGGTCACCAAGGAATGCCACGCGCGCCATGTAGCCCGAATCTTCGAGGATAGTCAGGGCAATGTAGATGATGAACATGAGCGGGAAGAATGAGGCGACAACGCCGAGACCAGTGGAAAGACCGTCAATGAGTAGCGAGGCGAACCATGTGTCCCCCCAGCCCACGCGCTCAAGTAGCCATGCGAGACCGTTGGCGAAAGAGATAGCGCCTGGCTCGGTCGAGGAAAAGAGCGCGTCGAAGAAGTCTTGAATAACCCCAATCCATTGCCCGGCAATTTTGAACAGGACGAAAATGACTCCAAGGAAAACGAGAGAGCCGATAAGCGGATGGAGCAGGAGACGGTCGATACGGTCGGAGTAGGAGAGTTTGCTTGAGTTTGCCGAGGTGTAGGGGTTCTCTAGGGCGCTTTCGACATCGCTGACCCAAGAGAAAATATTGGCAGCGTGCTCGATTGCGTCGGCGCGACTATCCGAGGCCCTGTCGGCTGTTGGCTCTACAGTGCTCAATGCCAGCGGGTCGGGCTCGATTCCTGCGAGGTGCGTGGGATTCTCAAGGGCTTCGCGCACAAAATTGTCGAGCTCGCCGTAATCGTGGGAATTGCGCGGATTGAAGGCCAAAAGTGGCACTCCCAGCACCTCGCGCAGCCGCTCAGTATCAAGGGTAATCCCGTCAGCTTCGGCGACATCATTCATTGTCATGACGACGGCGACCGGCAGCCCAGTTTGCCCGATTTGGGCGAGCAGGTAGAGGGAGCGGGTGAGCGAGCTGCCGTCAAGAATAGCGAGGACGAGGTCGATATGGTCAGCTGTTTCTTTGCCGGAGGTGTCCGAGGGAGAACCACATTTACCGCAGCCGCAGGGGGTATCACCGGAACAGTCGGTGTTGGTGGA
>JAFYHO010000006.1 GCA_017539125.1 Actinomycetaceae bacterium
ATGAGCTGAAGCTCTCGGTCAAGGTGACGAACACGGGCGATCGTGCCGGCAAGGAGGCCGTGCTGCTCTACAGTTCCGATCTGGTGGCTTCGCTGATTCCCGACGTGAAGCGGCTGCGCGGCTTCGAGAAGATCGCGCTGCAGCCCGGTGAGTCGAAGGTCGTGACCTTCGCGCTCCCGGCTGAGGAGCTGGCGTTCGTCGGCGCCGACGGCAAGTGGCGCCTCGAGTCCGGCGACTTCCGCCTCGCCTGCGGCGGCCTCGGCGTGATGGTCAACTGCACGGAAACCAAAGTCTGGGATACGCCGAATATCTAGGCGTCGCTCCGCAGCAAAGCAACGCCTGCACGAATATGTTGCCGGCCACGTTTCATTGGGAAAACGTGGCCGGCAGTCGTTTTTTGAAGCCACCGTCCACGTTTTGGTCCGTTTTCGTGGCCGGGAATCTATTGGCTTTTAGGGATGGCTACCTTTTGTCTCGATGGACAACGCTTCGCTCCGCGGAGCAACATAAGTTTGTTTTCGTTTCATATTGGCAGTAGGTTATTTGTTTCGTTTTTTATGCTATACAAATGTACCTGCCGGCGACTGACAATGCGCTGGCATTCCAAATAAAAACGACTGACAAAACGATAATTGAAAACAAAATAAAGAGAGCCGAAGCTCTCCACCTTTATAGATCAACAATCACAGCTTCTGTCAAGCTGGCTTTTTATTACGTTTGACCTTGTGCTTAACTTTCAAAACTGCAAAGTTTAATTCTATTTCTGTCTCAACCCCGGTAGTTTGCATATCTTGGCCGAATAAATCCGCCATTATTTCCCCGCTCTTGTGCAACATGGATTCATGCTCAGAGGTATTGGGATTGGCTGCTATCTCTCCTATTGTACGAGAGAGCTCACGCATTTGAGCAAATGCTTCAATGATAGCAACGGTCGTTTTTGCCGCAAGTGGACTTTTAACGATAGTCGCTAACATATACAATCCTTTTTCGGTGAACGCTTTTGGCGCGACACGGGTTTTAGCGAGTGTTTTGCGGTCGAAATTTTCGACCGCAAAACTGTTCATTTCAGCTTCTGTCACCTCAAAATAATATCCTTCGGGGAATTTCTCCGGATTATTTTTCACGGCTTCATTCACTCTCTTAGTTTGTACTCCATAGAGATCTGCAACAACAAAATCGAGCAGTACATTTTGATCACGAAGGCGAATCAACCTTTTTTCAACCTCCTTGAAACTGATTTGTTTGTTAGTATTCATAATTATTGTAAGGGCATCCTTATTAACACTATGCCCACAACAAAGATAGTGCGCGAGAATCGCAAGAAAAAACTCGGATGTAAGATTTACTGATTCTCGGGAAAACGCAAAAAATATAAATAATTCTCACTAAATTTGTGAGGTTCCACACATGAATACAAGAACAGAACAACTATTATTCGAGACGGCCGACGTCCTGGAGCATAATATCCTGGACTGGTGGCTGACGCTGCGGGATCCGCGGGGCGGGTTCTTCGGCGAGGTGTCGTCGTCGGGCGAAATCCAAAAGGATGCGCCGCGCGGGGAGATTCTCAATGCGCGGATCATCTGGGCCTTTTCCGCTGCCTATCAACTGCTTCCGAAGCCAGAATATCGGGAGGCGGCCATGGCGGCGGGAGAATGGTTCCTCGCGCATTTCTGTGATGCGGAGCACGGCGGGGTGTATTGGAGCGTAACGGCGGCCGGGGATCGGCTGGACGACAAGAAGCAGCTCTATGCGCAGGGCTTCGCCATATATGGGCTCAGCGAGCTCTACAAGGTGACCCGCGACCCGAAGGTGCTGGCGGCTGCCGCCGCGCTGTTCCAGGTCGTTGAAGACCGCTTCGCCGACCGCGAGCACGGCGGTTACATTGAGGCGCTCGCGCGCGACTTCTCTCCCCTCGCGGACATGTCGCTATCGGCGCACGACATCAATGCCGACAAGACGATGAACTCGCACCTCCATATCATGGAGGCCTATGCGAATCTCTATAAAGTGTGGCCCGCACCCGCGCTGAAAGAAGCCCTGGTGCGCCTGATTGACCTGACGTGCACGCGCATCATGGGCCCGGACGGCCATCTGCAGCTCTATTTTGAAAGGGATTGGACTGTGCTGCCGGGCGCTGTATCCTACGGTCACGACATCGAGACTTCGTGGCTGCTGCTGGAGTGTGCCTTTGCTACGCGCGACCTCGACGTAGTCTCGCGCGTGCGTCCTTTTGCCGCTGCGCTCGGGTGCGCCGGCAACGAGGGCCTGCTGCCCGACGGCTCGATGCTGTACGAGAAACTGCCCGACGGCACGCTGGACGAATCGCGCCAGTGGTGGGTCCAGGCCGAGACGGTGGTGGGCAACCTTTGGCTCTGGAAGTATCACGGCGACGATGCGGCCGCCGACAGGTCTCTGGCCTGCTGGGCCTATATCCGCGACCGGCTCGTGGACCGCGCCGGCGGCGACTGGTACTGGGCCATTCTTCCTGACGGGTCTCCCGACCTGGCGCAGCCCAAGGCCGGCTTTTGGAAGTGTCCCTATCACAATGCAAGAATGTGTCTTGAAATACTGAAACTGTTTGATTAATGCTTCACTACGCTCCGGTATCGGTTCCAAAACCGTCTCGCTACGCTCGACCCCTCCCAAAGCCAAGGCTTTGGGCCCCTCCCTCTTACAGTGCCGAGGGTGGCATG
>JAFYHO010000046.1 GCA_017539125.1 Actinomycetaceae bacterium
CCTATCTCGGTGCAGGCATGATGCTCAAAACCTTCACCGCCGAGGATCTGTCGTTGCGAGACACGACCTTTGTGCAATTAGCAGCCTCCGTCGTCTCCCTCGTCGCCCCCGCTGGTATCGGGCACGCGGCCTTGAACTTGCGCTTTTTACAGAAACAAAAAGTGCCAACGCCGATAGCCGTGGCAACTGTGTCCGTCGTACAAGTGTTCCAATTCCTGACGACGGTCGTCTTTCTTGTTGTGTTAGCGCTGATGACGGGCGATATTGGTATGCTCAAGATTCCTTCGTCGTCGATTCTGGTCGCTATCGCTCTGGTTATCGCGCTGATTGTCGCTATTTTGCTGATTCGACCAGTAAGAATGTGGATTTTTGAAAAAATCCGTCCCTATGTTAACCAGATTTGGCCGCGCCTAGTCTGGCTGGGCACGCATCCGCGCCGTATCGCGTGGGGCGTTGTCTCGGCGCTGATTTTGACGATGGGCTATGTGGGGGCTTTCTCGGCGAGCTTGTTTGCTTTTGACTATTCGCTGCCGATTATGACGCTGGCGATTACCTATCTCGTCTCGAACTCCGTCGGCTCGGTTGTGCCGTCCCCGGGCGGTATCGGCCCTATCGAGGCGGCATTGACGGGTGGTCTGACTTTGGCGGGCGTGCCCTATTCGATTGCGTTCTCGGCGGCAATCGTCTATCGTGTGCTTACCTTCTGGGCGCCTGTGCCGATTGGGTGGATATGCCTTAGATTCCTACAAAAGAGGGGCGTCGTGTGAGCCTGACAATGCGTGTGAAGGAGCGCCTCGATATTCCCGCCTATGTGATTGCCGCTCTCGCCTTCGCCCTGTACTGCGGATATTCGGTCTACCAGTGGAACCACTTTCTCGTTCCCTCCTGGGATCTGGGGATTTTTACCGAGCTCGCCCAGCAGTACGCCACCATACGCGCCCCTATCGTCGATATTAAAGGGCCCAATTACAATCTGCTCGGCGACCATTTCCATCCTCTGCTTGTGCTTTTGGGTTTCGTCTATCATTTCTTCCCCAGCGGTCTGACGCTTCTGATTGTGCAAAATTTCTTGTTCGCGCTTTCGTCCGTGCCCTTGACGCGCTATGCGCGTAGGCGCCTAGGCTCTAAGCTCGGCGTGCTTGTGGGCGTGGCGTATGTGCTGTCTTTCGGTTTGTCTGAGGCGGTCAAGAGCCAGTTCCACGAGATTGCTTTTGCCGTGCCGCTTCTTGCCTATGGGCTTGTGTCGTGGGCGGAAGGGCGCAAACGCGCGGCGATTATCGAGTTGGGGCTGCTGGTTTTCGTCAAAGAGGATCTTGGTTTGACGCTTGTGGCCTTTGGGTTGATTGAGCTGTGGATCCAGTGGGGGGAGCGCGCTCGCGGCGAACAGAGAGGCAGTGTGGATAGTGCAGAGAGTGTGGGCAGCACAGACGGTGCCGACAGTTCTGATAGTTCACGCCCGTATGTTTTCCCCGCGCGCACGGGAAGCTCGCTGGTTGCCACGCTCAAGGCGAAAAGCGCGACTGTGCCTATCAGTCTTATTTTGTGGGGCGCATTGTGGTTTTTGCTGGCGATTTTTGTGATTCTTCCGCTGCTGAATCCAGGTGGTGGCTGGGAGTATACGAGCAATCTTGGTAGTGGCAGTTCGACGTATTCGGGGATTCTCGCGTTCCTCGTATCGGTCGCTGACCCGGGTGAAAAAATCGTTACGCTTATTTTGCTGGCGTGCATAGCGGGTCTTGTGGGGGTGCGCAGCCCGTATATGTGGCTGATGTTCCCCACTCTCGCGTGGCGTTTCTTGGGTAATGTCGACACGTATTGGGGATGGGCGTGGCACTATTCGGCTGTGCTCATGCCGATTGCGATTTTTGCTCTTATTGACGGTGTTGAGCGTTTGGAGGGCTGGGAGGTTCTGCGTAAGAGTTGGCGCGAGAAGCTGCGGGTTTTTGCGGTCGGGGTGTCCTTGGTGACGAGTCTGGCGATGACGTGGGGCGGCCCTCTGGGCACGTATCTGCGCGGGGTCATTGACGTGCCCGATGACACGGAGATTGCGGCAGCGCGCGGGGCGATTGAGGCGGCAGGCAAATCGCGCGCTGTTGTCACCGATATGACGATGCTGGCGTATCTCGTGCCGGATAATCGCGTCTTTTGGGAGGGCTCGGTCGATGACGGCGACGGTCAGGTCGATACGGTTGTCGCCACTCCTGAGTCGTCAGTGATGAATGACAGCTTGACCCCCGATATGTGGGCAGCCAACCGCTTCGGCGGCACCTGGGAGACGATCTACGACGAAGAAGGCTACACCGTCACCACCCGCATCGACTAGCTGTTTTCCAGTCTCGGCAAGGCTCGTCTCTGCGTGACTATGGGGAGACAAGGTGTATAGGAAGTGTGTATACGAACTTCAAGGACTAGCGGATTAGACTAGCATTTTCGAATTACTTGGCTCGTTACGCTAGAAGGTGTGCCTCATCATGCCTGCTATGAAGGCGACAATGCAACAAAATGCGAAAGCCCATGTGGTTGCTACGAGCATTCTGTAGCGCCAAGTGCATTGCGGCTGGATATCAGCAACTGGATGGCTTGCTGAACTCGAAGTGCTGTTGTTATCGGCGTCCTCGCCAACGATTATCTGCTTGCCACTTATCATCTCCCCATCAAGATTCCGATTAAGCGGGTGAGCCAGCCCTGTTCCCAGAAGGTAGATAGGGAGAAGCGCCAGAAGGGCGAAGGGAATGAAATAGCGCTCTTGCACACCACTTACATCGGAACTTTCTGGGGTGGTAAAGGTGAGATATAGGGCGGTTATCGTGAGTATGGCACATGCGAGGAATATGATGAGGAAAACCGTGAATACGAGGATTGTACGTTTTTTGTCGAGCAACCAAGGCGTTTTCAATTCACGTTTGTCAAGTATTAACATACTGGAGCAGAGGACTATGACACCAAGCCATCCAGATTTCATTAATAACGTTTGGACTCCTGTCGAGGTAACTTGCAAGACATCGGGGGTGATAAGTGAATATATTATGGTCTTACAGTACGTAAACGGATGGCTCGTGATGAAGGCGATTTGGGCAGAAGGATCAATGCCTACCTTCCACATAGCTCCCGTATTTATATTTTTAATCAAGGAGTACCAAATCACGAATCCCAAGACTCCACAAACGAAGAAAGCTGCAAGTGTACCTAGTTGACGGCGTTTCCTTAAATCGATGTTGACAAGGGGAATGATGAGAACTAGTAGGATCAACGGGACGTATGCCATCTTTGCCACAGGTAATAATATGGTAGTAATGCCAAGCACAATCCAATCAGAGCGCGTTGGTTTTTCGCAAATAAACCGCATGAATACGGTGATGAGCATGAAGGAAAGAACTACTGTTACCGTATCGGCAGTTACCGTGGATACGGCTGATACGGTTGAAGGCAGTGAGGCGAAAACCGCAAAAGGCCATTTCCCAAAAGGAATGGCTCGGATGCACCAGAAAGTTACAGCGATATAGAGCGCTAAGCCAATTATGCGAAGGAAGATTACGAGCCAGTAAACAGGTAAGTCGAGTGTCTTAGCTAAGTGAAAACCAAGGACGTGGGGAAGGTAGACGATGGGGGCGTAGGCGGCGGTGTTTGAAAAGACGTGCGTTTCCTCGCCTTGGGATCCATAGGCTTGCAGTGTGTTAGATTGTGGATCTGTCCATGTTGGGAACGAATATTCATGTTGACTCGTCTGCAAGTTCACTAGCCCTGTATGTAGTAAATCGTGTAACGCCGCATCACCCTTCCCTCCGTAGAGGCTTGCGGTGGCGCGTTGCTCTTCTGTTTCGGTGGCGTATCCGTCGGCGTAGCCGATGAAAACAGGAGTTACCTGACCTTTAGCCAATTGCTCCACTCTCATGACATGTTGGGGTTCATCACGTCCGCCTCCAACGGGTGTGAGAAGCGCGACGAAAAGCCCTATAACGAGCCCACAGACGAGAAAGAGGGCTTCTGGCTTAAGATAAAACATAGGCATTTTCGCTTTATTGCGTCGATGGGGCGTATGCACTGTATGTGCTGTCGTATGGTGCTGCAATCATCGCTCCTTCTATGTTTTCTGCGGACAATTATATCAAAGTGAAAACGAGGTAGTGGGGGGTGCTTTTAGTAAACGGTTTCGCTTTGCTAGACTTGATAAAGCATTACTACTGCTGATTGTATAGGCGATTGAAATGGATAAAATTGCGATATTGATACCGTGCTTCAATGAGGCGCAAACAATAGCAAAGGTCGTTGATGATTGGAAAAAAGAACTTCCAGAGGCGACCATATATGTCTATGACAATAATTCCAGTGATGATACCAGCCGAATTGCAGCTGAGCATGGGGCTGTGGTAAGGCATGAGTATATGCAGGGAAAAGGAAACGTAATTCGGAGGATGTTCCGAGAGATTAATGCTGATTGCTATATCATGATTGATGGGGATGACACATATCCTGCAAGCAATGGTAGAGAAATGGCATCGTTAGTGCTTGATAAACAGGCGGACATGGTTATCGGGGACAGGCTCTCGTCAACATATTTTCAGGAAAATAAAAGACCTTTTCATAACCTTGGGAATAGTATTGTTAGGAGCAGTATCAATAAACTTTTCCGTAGTGACATACGGGACGTTATGACGGGATATCGGGCATTTAGTTACCAGTTTGTCAAAACGTTTCCTGTACTTTCAAAGGGTTTTGAAATCGAGACGGAAATGACAATTCATGCAGTCGATAAGAATATGCACGTTGAGAATGTCGTAGTCGATTACAAAGATCGACCTGGTGGGAGCGAATCCAAGCTTAATACTTATTCAGATGGCTTCAAGGTTCTGATGACGATTGTGAGGTTGTTCAGAAATTATAAACCGCTTGCCTTTTTTGGGGCAGTGGCGGTATTGCTGTCATTGTTGTCGCTGGTGTTATTCGTGCCTGTATTTAGAGATTATTTGATGACGGGACTTGTAGATAGGATTCCAACTTTGGTTGTTAGCGGCTTTATTGCGATTGCGGCTATATTATCGTTTTTCTGTGGCCTTCTTCTTGATACCATCAAGCAGAAGAATCGACAGGATTTTGAGTTCCAACTTCAGCAGGTTGAGCAAATAAAAGGATGAAAAAACTAATAGAACAATTCGTGAAGTTTGGTTTTGTTGGAGTCATTTGCTTTGTTATTGATTACGGCGTGATGATTCTGTTAACAGAGCTTTTTGGAGTTCCATATCTGATTTCGTGTACGATATCGTTTTCTATCTCTGTTGTAGTCAACTACTACCTGAGCATGAGTTATATTTTCACCTCGCGAGATGACATTAGTAAAAGCAAAGAATTTACTATATTTGTTGTCTTGAGTGTGCTTGGGGTATTGCTAACAGTGCTATTCATGTGGATGATGACAGATTTGATAGGCGTTCACTATATGTTGTCTAAAATTGTTGTGACAGGTATTGTGATGGCTTTCAATTTTATTACAAGAAAGATATTTCTTGACGCGGACTAGTGGTTAGCGGTCATCGTGGGGTTAATAAAAACGGGGGTTAATTGACAAAAATAGGCTGGGGGAGTACAGGTGCGCCCTCGTGGGTTTCGGCCGAGTAGTGTGGTGATGGTTGAGATGGCGGAGAGGTGGGTGCCTATTTGCGTACGGCAGAGACAATGCGGCGCAGGGGAGCGGTCACTTTCCACGACGTAGAAGCATGCAGCTCATCAAGACCGCCCTGCAATGCTGATTTTTCTGCCGTCAAACGCTCCACTTCTTCCTGTAAATTCCTAACGTCTGTACGTAAAGCCTCCATGCGGGCAGAAGAAGCGTGAATATAGTCAGCTATACGCAACGGATAGTTTTCATCAACACGCTTAGTGCCACGGGAAATAATGCTGGCAATAGCGTCGAAATGTTTCTCCACGCGGCCCTTCAATTCCTGCAAAAGAGGTGGTTGAGGAGCTTCTTTCTGCCTCCAAAAAGCTTCATAGACATCTGCCATGTCATGCAGGCAAGCTTCCGAATTGCTCATAAGCTCTAAAAAGCCCTCAATTTTGTTGTAATTAAAGACATTACACGTCACGTTCTTCACGCCGTAAGCAGAAGAAATAATACTTCCGTGCAGCGAGCCCCCAATATAGAAAGCCGCATTGGCTAGCAGGGCAAGCAAATCCATTTGCGTGGGATGCCCGTCAAGTGTCTCAAATTCGCCACCAGACATTTCCACTATACGCTCGCACACTTCCTCATCGCCCATCGAATAGCCAATGGACTGCACAAGCACAGCCAGCCCTGTTTCTTTCTTAATTTTCTGCAAAGCCTCAACGCTTTGACGCAACTGCTCGTCAGAAAAACGCACGGTTGCCTGGAAGAAAATATACTCGCCAGGCTTAAGATGCGTCAGATTGCGTGCCTCTAGGGATTCAGCAAGCTCTTCTTGAGGGAAAAAGCGGTCAATCGTGAGCACAGAATCAGGGACAACCGTAATCTCCTGCGGCGGAACAGCCGTAGAGAGAACCTTTTTCGCCTGATTATCACGCACCGATATGTAATCGACAGCTTGGCACAGTACGTTCACAATATCGTTATCGGTATCAACAAAATCCACGGGAACACCCGGAGCGTTCCAGACCAAAGGAATGCCGTATTGGGAAGCGACAAGAGACGGGATAACCCACATATGCAAAACATCGTACAGAATCCAATCATCAGAAATATGCGGAAGATTCATGCGCACTTTCCACAAATGAACCATGTCCCCGCCGCCAACGATAATCGCGTCAAAAGGCTTGTCCAGATGAAAACTCTCTAATTGGGCGACAGAATGAGTCTCTTTATCCGTGTTGGGAATTGTGCAACTTTGTGGCGAAAAATAGACAATCTCGTCAATATCAAGGCGCTCAGTTAAATGCGCAGCGACAACATCACTGAAAAGTAAATCGCCCAAATTTTCCATATCAAAAGCACCGATATGTGCGACACGATAGCCCATCAGCTCTCCCTCAATCAGCAACTATTGCCATATTAGCGTGTTCTTGCATGCGGAATGGCATACACAAGACCATTGGAAGCCGCACCTGAACGCACAATTAGCTCTACCGCTTCGTCAGCGCGCGCCAAATTATTTCCCTTTTCGTCACGAATTACCAGATTGCCGAAATATGTGCCAGCTCCAAGAGCAAAATCTGGAATCGTCAAGACGATAGTGTTACTGCCGTCAATCGGTTCAAGCTGCGCATCGATATTCCACGAGGCGGTTCCCCACACAAATTGCTGGTGAGTATCACGCAGTTCAAACATGAAAGTGTAGTCCTCCAAACGTTTAGAGGACGAAATATCGAAAGCAATATCGAGCGTGGAGCCCGACTCGAAACCAATTCCAGTATTAGCAAAGTCGCCGATAAGCCGAACAGCATCAATAGTGCAGTCTGGATTCTCTGGCGGTATAAAACGTGAGCGAACACCTTCCAGATTGCTCAGATCGTTTTCGGCCTGTTCACTATACATAGAATGGAGAAGTTCGATAGCTCGTTTAGGTTCTTCTATGCCAACAACTTTCCCGTGGTTGAGAATAATTGCTTTATCACAGATATCGATGATATGCGAGGGGCTGTGCGAAACGAGAATAATAGAGCGGCCTTCTTTTTGGAATTGCTTAATTTTATCCATGCATTTTTGTTGGAAAGGCTCGTCTCCCACAGCCAGAACCTCGTCGACAAGAAGAATGTCAGGGTCAGAATGGACAGCCACGGCAAAAGCCAGACGCACATACATACCCGAAGAATAAAACTTCACTTGTGTGTCGATGAAGTTAGCGATTCCTGAAAAAGCGATGATGTCGTCAATACTGTTGTTGATTTCCTCATCAGTCAAGCCCAACATAGACGCGTTAAGGTAGATGTTCTCGCGCCCAGTGAGGTCAGGGTGGAAGCCAGTGCCCAGCTCAAGCAGTGCTGCGATACGCCCACGCACATGCACACTTCCACTATCGGGACTCAAAATACCGCCGATCATTTTGAGCATCGTAGATTTTCCAGAGCCGTTCGCGCCTATAAGGCCAATAGATTCGCCAGCCTTCACAGTAAAAGAAACGTTGTCAAGGGCAGTGAAACGTTCAGCATGTTTCGCTGAGCGCCCCATATTGACGATTCTCTCTTTGAGGGACTTATCTTTACGAACGGTGAAGCGTTTAGTGACGTTATCGACCGTAATTATTTCAGGGCGCGTTGATAGATCCGACATTAGAGCTCCTGTGCAAAATTACGTTGGATACGCGAGAAGATGCGCTGGTTGACAAATATCAAAACTAGCCCGATGAGCAGCATAATTGAGATTTGCGTGAAAAGGTGAGGAGGCCACAATTTGACGTCTCCAGCAGTCCACACTCCCTGTTCGATACCGAGGACACCGATTGCTGTGGGGTTCAAAAGATAAATATTCATAACCCAATCCGGCATACTAGGAGCCATTGTGAAGTAAGCATAAAGGCTTGGGGTGAGCCAGAAACCTATGGACAGTATGACTTCCACAAGATACTGCGTATCGCGTAAGTAGACGTTTGCTCCTGCCAGTAATAGGCCAAGGGCGATTCCCCAAACTGCCAGCATAGCTATGCTAATCGGCGTATAGATAAGGAAATGAACCCAGTTAATCCCGCCAATCGCAAAAGCTGCTACGAAAAGAATCGCGAATTGGGCGAGAAAATCGACAAAGGCAGAACCCGCCGAAGCCAAGGGGAAAATTTCTCTGGGCACGTAGACTTTTTTGACGATTCCCGAATTGCCAACAATTGATTGTGTTGCCCCAGAAACGATTGTAGAAAAAAGCGTCCAGCCAGTAAGCCCAGCGAAAATATGGACCGCGAAATCTGGAATTTGACCAGCAGCCCCAAGCACTTTCCCGATGACGAAATAGTAAATCATCAAAAGTACAAGTGGGCGGATGAGTGACCAGATAAAACCGCCGACAGAATCTTTGTAGCGTGCTTTAACTTCTCGTTTCGTCAAAAGCCACCACAGCTCGCGGTGATTCCAGATGTCTAGCAAGGAATCTTTTGAACCAGCGAAAAAAGAGGATGTAGGAGCAACTATGCGTAGCGGCTCGCTCTCAAGACGCGCAAAACGCTCCTGTGCAGCGGAAGTGACGGATGTGCTCGCGTCATTGTTCGTATTGCTGGGCATATGTTTTCCTTGTGCCTTTCGACTGTGCTCATGCATATTTTATACGAGCTTGGTTTGCACATAGCGTTTTATGTGCTGTGCAGTTTCGCCTATGCCGTGGGTGCGCAGCGAGTCGATAGTGCGCCTGCTCAGTGAACGTACTTTGGCAGGCAGCGAAAGACTCGGCAGTCCATCGCCGCCAGAACCCTCGACGCGCGAAGTATGCGGCGATGTCTCCCACGGACTCTTGCAATAGCGCACAAGTGTATCCAAAGCAACCGACCAACGGAAATTATCGACCTGTGTAGTGAGATTACGCGAAATTTCTGCCCGCGCACTCTGGCTTTCCTCGCTCTCACCGAGCAGTTCGACAAAAGCCTCAGCCATCGCCTCAGCATCGTGGCATGCAACAACTCGACCCAAAGTCTCCGTCGTCACCAAATCAGCGAAAAAATCTCCTTCAGTACACACGATTGGTCGCTGTGCCCACAAATAATCGAGCATACGGGTGCGGAAAGAGAAATCAGTTTCTATTCCAGGCAAATGAGCCGAGACGGCAAGATCAGCGTCAAGTAGATAATTGTGACGGTCAGCGTAATCAACCCAATCCTCATTGAAAAAGACGTAATCCCCAAGCCCCAACTCGCGCACGAGCTCGCGGGCCTGAACAGCCATTTTCATCTCCGGCACGTCAGGATTAGGATGCTTTGCCCCCATAAAAAGCAGGCGAATATTCGGCACGCTCTTGCGGGCACGGTCAATGGCGCGAATAACGGTCAGCGGGTCGAACCAGTTATAAATCCCGCCGCCCCACAAAACGAGCTTGTCGTCTTTTGCGATACCGTCAATCACTCCCTTGGCAGCTAGGCGTGTGCGTACGGGATTGTCTTCGGCGATACCAAAAGGCGCAATATCAATCAGGGAGCGCAAAGTCGGGTCGCGGTCGTACAAATCAGGGGTAATACGCCCGACGGAGGCGAGCTGCCCGAGCCACAAGTCGCGCTGGCGTTCATTGGCACAGATGAAGAAATCGCCGCCGCGGACTTGCGCATCGAGCTCGCCGAGGGCATAGCGTAACGACTCGAATCGTTCAGCAAGAGGCTTGTTCTTTTCCACTTCGAGGGATTCGAGGTGGAACGGGTCGTACAAATCAACGACAAGTTTGTGCTCGCCGTCGGCAAGCCACGGGAAAGTCTGCATGAGAAAACCCTGAACGATGACGATGTCATAGCCAGAGATGTCGTCACGAAAAGCAGGGACGCTGGTGGGAATAAGCGTGAACGATTCACTCTCGCGTTCTGCGTGAGAAAAGGTTAGCACAGTAACATCGTGGCCGGCTTCGCTGAGCACCCGAGCCATTTCCCAGACTCGAATTGCCGGTCCTGCTATCTTCGAGGTGAAAGAGTCGAGAGTGACGATAGCGATACGTGACATACCTGTCCTTTCCCGCGTAATACTGCCCGTATTCTAGCAGTTTTATTCATTGCAATTACCTTCCTCGTCATTGCGACCCTTTTCGTCATCGCGAGGAAGGGCGTAGCCCGACCGTGGCGATCAATAATGGGTAGTTGTCAGCGTTGCAACGCACGCAATAAAGAACTATTGATTGCCGCGTCGGACGTTCCGTCCTCCTCGCAACGACGGGAGGGGGAAGGACGCAATGACAATAATTCTTCTTTCTTGTATTCTTAAAAGGTCGGTATTGGCATATTTCTAGGAGACAAGCAATGCGTATCCTCGTCACTGGTGGCGCTGGTTTTATCGGTGCAAACTTCGTCCACACCACACATGAGACTATGCCCGAGGCTGAGATTATCGTCCTCGACAAGCTCACCTATGCCGGCAATCCGAAATCGATTGAGGGTTTAGAACGCGTCCAACTGGTTGTTGGGGATATTGCAGACGCAGATACCGTTGACCCGCTCGTTAAGGATTGCGACCTCGTCATCAACTTCGCGGCAGAGTCGCACAACGATAACTCGCTTGCCGACCCTTCGCCTTTCGTTCGCACGAATGTTGAGGGGACATTCCAGCTTCTCGAAGCCGTTCGCCGCCACGGAACGCGCTTCCACCACATTTCTACTGATGAAGTCTACGGCGACCTCGCACTTGACGAACCGCGGCGCTTCCAGCCAGGTGACCCCTACAGGCCGTCCTCGCCCTACAGCTCGACGAAGGCCGCTTCGGATATGCTCGTGCGCGCATGGGTGCGCTCGTACAAGGTGCCAGCGACGATTTCTAACTGCTCGAATAACTACGGCCCCTACCAGCACATTGAGAAGTTCATTCCGCGCACAATCACCAACCTCATTGACGGCGTCCGCCCGCGCCTGTACGGTACGGGTGAGAATGTGCGCGACTGGATTCACGTGCGCGACCACAACACCGCTGTCTGGGAAATCATCAACAAGGGTCGTATCGGCGAGACCTATCTGATTGGTGCGGACGGCGAGAAGAACAACCTCGAAGTCACCCGCGCAATCCTCGAAGCCTTTGGGCGCGACCCCGACGATTTCGACCTTGTCGCTGACCGTCCAGGCCACGACCGCCGCTACGCAATCGACAATACGAAACTCATCGAAGAAACTGGCTGGCAGCCCGAATTTACCGATTTTGCTGCTGGACTTGCCGATACGGTCGCGTGGTATCGTGAGAATGAGGGTTGGTGGCGAGACGCGAAAGCAGAAGTTGAAGCCAAATACGCCAAAACAGGACAGTAAAACACGTAAAGTGCGAGGTTTATCGATGCAGATAATGGTTACCGTTCCACAGGGAACTCGCCTGCCTGATTTGGGATCAAATGTCACAGTTAAAAGAAAACCTCCTAAGCGTGCGATTGCTTTTGATTTTGTTCCACCGCGCGGCACATTCCTTGTCATTCCCCAGCCTGAAAACGTGCGTGATATTCCAGCCTTAATTGAGACAGCTTGCGCACTTGCCCCCACGCACCACGCTGTTGCTTTTCTCCCAGAAACTGAGCCTCAGCGCAACGTATTAGCAACGGTAGCTCCGGCTTATGCTTTCGATGCGCTTACACTTCATCTAGCTGGCGGTTTAGACTCCACTCTGTCTCTCAACGAAATGTGTCTTGATGCCATGATTCGTGCAGCTGGCAGAGGCTCACAGCCCATCGCTCTGGGGCATTCATCAATTATTTCTCTCCCCTCTCTCGCAATAGACAGCTATCTTAAAGTTATTGCTCGCAACTTCTCTTCTGATACTCAAGCGCGCTATCTCGCTCCTGTATTTCTGGCGACCGTCACCGCGCCAATGCAGGCAACACATACTGACACGTCCGTTCTTGACTTGGAACGCACTGCCTATACTCCTTCGCAGGGCGTTTCTGTGCGTGACCTTCCCGAGGGCAGTAATGACGGTGTTCATGCCCTACACGAGTGGCTTTCTGGACTGGAAAATAGCACTATAGCTAATACAGTTTTGCAGCCTTTCCGCCGCCGCCCAGATGCACTCTTGCCAAATATGGACGACTTTTTTGCTGAGGCAGTCCGCGCAACAGGAATAGAGGAGTCTGCCGCTGAGACGCTTATTGCGGCTTTTGCTGATGTTGCAGAAAACCTTGCTCCGCGAGTACTTTTTGCCGTCAGTGCCAATCCAGAAGCTCGCGCTCGTATGGATTCTATTCGTTCCTGCTTACCTTACGAGGTCAGTTATTTCGACGCTGAAACACGCACGTTCTACACTAGTGTCACCCCTGATTCGCCGTGGCATGAAACTGACGACTCCAAAGCGCAAGACCACCCCATCGCCTATCTTATTGACACGCATGTGCGCACTTTGCCGTGGGTCAATACGACTAACACGATTGTGATTGCAGATTTCACGTGTACAGACAGTGTCGCCCCATTACGCAGCGATTTGCTTATGTATACGGCAGAGATTCCACGTCCAAGCAAGTTTCTTGAGAAAGAGCCAAAGCCTGGAATGCATGCTTATGTTCTCAACGAAACTTTGGCGCGCGCTGACCGTCTTATTGCACGTGATAGTGCCCAACGCGATTTTCTCTTAGGTGCTATTTCGGGATTGTATCGCCTTAACCAGTACACCTATGACGAGGATTTATCTCTCGCTAGCCTCATCGACACGGAAGATGGCACACGGGCTGCGTGTAGCGCCATAGAAATGTGCCTTCATCCTTTCGATATTATCACCAATAATGCCGAATATGAGGCGGCCTTATTTGATGTAGCTGTTCCTGCATTGCCGTCACTGCCTCAGCGAGCAGTGAATAAAGCCAAACGCATAATTCGCGAAAGGGGACGATAGATATGTCGAAAGTGTCCGTTATCCTCGTTAATTACCGTGGGGCTGACGATTCTATTGCGGCTGCGCGTTACATACAGCAATGTGATTGGAAGTCGGAAGACTTCGAAATTGTTGTTGTTGATAATGATTCGGGAGATGGTTCTTACGAAAAGCTATGCGCCGAATTGCCTGATTGTGTCGTTGTGCAGTCTGGTGCAAATCGTGGCTTTGCTGGAGGATGCAATTTTGGTGTTGCGCAATCAAGTGGAGACATTATTGCGTTTTTGAATAATGATGCCCGCCCGCATGAGCAGTGGATTAGCGAAGCTGTCCGAGTGCTTGAAAGTGACTCAACTGTAGGCTGTGTTGCTTGTAAAGTGCTCGATTGGGAGGGGCAGAAGATTGACTACGTTGGCTCTTCGCTAACGTGGTATGCGATGGGCTATAAAGAAGGAGACGACCGCGAGGATACAGGGGAGTTTGACAGCCCAAAGAATGTCCTTTTTCCCACTGGCGCGTCGATGTTTGTGCCTCGTGCTCTCTATGAAGACCTTGGTGGTTTTGACGAGCGCTTTTTCATGTTCTACGAGGACGTTGATTTTGGTTGGCGCGTCAATCTCGCTGGCTACGACGTGCGTTACGTGCCCACATCTATCGCGTATCACCGTCACCACGCCACGATGGACAAACACGCTGACCAGAGCCGCGAGCTTTTCTTACTTGAGCGTAATGCGCTTATGAGTATGTATAAAAACTATGGCACGGATCTATTGCGCACCGCTTTCACTCCCGCGCTCATGTTGTCGTTGAAGCGAGCCCAGGCGTATGCGCAAGAAAAGCTTGATGAGGAATCGCAAGGCTTGTGGGACAGCACAGACACAGCTCTCACTTCTCCTTATGCGTTTGCTTCTTTTGTGCAGATGCTGCCTTCTTTGAAGCAGTCGCGTGCAGATATACAAGGTTCGCGAAAGAAAACTGATGCGGAGATTATTGAACTCATGGGAAACACTATCAATCCCTTAACTCCGCAATTCTCATATCTCATTGCCCATGAGCAGCTTATTGACCATTTCCATGTGCGCCGTCACTTTCCCTCGCGTTCACGCGTTCTCATCGTGACGGGTGATTTTATCGGAGATAAAATGGCGGGGCCTGCTATTCGAGTTTGGGAAATGGCGAAACTTTTAGGGCGTGAATACGATGTGCGCCTGTGCACCATGAATGTCAATAATGACGAAAACATACGTGAGATGCCTGGTGAAGGCTTTGAACTATGGAGTTCTAAAGATTCACGCACCTTGCGGGCGCACACTGATTGGGCAGACATCGTAGTATTTCAAGGTTTTCTTTTAGAGAATGCTCCGTGGCTCAGATACGACAGAGAAAAGATCGTTATTGCAGATATTTACGACCCGATGCATCTTGAGCAGCTTGAGCAGTCGCGAAATTTTGATCCAGCTAAGCGCGAAAGAAATCTAAGCGATACTGTCAGTGTGTTGAATAATCAACTGTATGCCGCTGATTATTTCTTGTGTGCTTCTGAAAAGCAGCGCCAATTCTGGCTTGGACAATTAGCAAGTCTTGGACGGCTGAATCAATTGTCGCTTGCGGGGTCGTCTCCGGAGTCTTTGATTGGTATTTGCCCCTTTGGTTTGAGCGACGAAAAGCCTGTTCAGACTGAGCATGCTATACGTGGCGCTATTGACAGTATCGGTATGGACGATAAGGTGATTATTTGGGGTGGGGGAGTCTATAACTGGTTTGACCCGATCACACTCGTGCGCGCGGTCAATGCCATGAAAGACAAGCACCCAGATGTGCGACTGTACTTTCTGGGTATGAAGAATCCCAATCCGGATGTGCCCGATATGAAAGTTGCAGCGCAGACCGTTGCGCTGTCTGACGAGCTTGGCTTAACTGATCGTTTCGTTTTCTTCAACCACGACTGGGTTCCCTACAACGAGCGGCACAACCATCTCCTTGACGCCGATGTTGCCGTCTCCACTCATTTCGAGCATATTGAAACGCAATTCTCCTTCCGTACCCGCATTCTCGACTACTTGTGGGCAGGCTTGCCAATTGTGGCGACCGAAGGTGACTCTTTTGGCAATATCCTCGAGCAAGAAGGTATTGGTATTTCTGTGAAACCCTATGATGTGGAAGGGCTTGCTGCGGCGCTAGAGGCGCTGTTGTACGACGAAGCGCGAGCACAAGAGTGCCGCAAAAATGTGGAGCGCTTCGCCCAGCAATTCCGCTGGAGCAAAACGCTCGCACCATTGATTGATTTTTGCCGCCAGCCGCGGAAAGCCCCTGATTTACCGTAAGTAAGAGGTCTTATTATCCTCTTATCCTCGCGAGAAGTTCTCGACAGTATTACTACCGCCTCCATCTGTGTAGACGTAGAAAAAGGCCGAGAATGCGCGAGTCCTATCGTAAATAAGAGCTTCAAGGTGCCCTATTACACCCTCATGGTTGACGAGATATTTATATTCATTAATGTATTGAAGAATCATCTTATCTGCCATTTGCTCGGGGGTACTATTTGCTGGAGCGTAATTCCAGGCGATGCATTCTGCCCAGCCCCAGGAGCCGTCAAAACCCTCGCCTGTTCCGCTTGAGCGTGTCCGGCTCATTACACCTTGCAAATGTGGGTCGTCGGTGTAGTGCCCTTGTCCATTTACCTGCATATCTTGGGTATAAACTGCGTGAGCAAACATCTCCGCCTCATCACTTTCACTTAAGCGCATCAGTGGCATCGGCTTGAGACCGACTGTAGCGCGCAGTTCGTTAGCTCGCATCTCAAACCTCTTGGCAAAACGGCGATTGATTTCTTTTTCAGCGTCCCCATAGGTGCGCGAGGAAATAGAGTCGCTGCCGTAGATTTGGCCGAAGGTTGTGAAAGAAGAGTAAGCGGAAGAATCATAGATTTGCCCACTTAGTTGATTTGCGTAGGCTTCGATTCGTGTTTGAGCTTCTGCGGTCGTGTACGGACCGTAATCCTTGGTAGTCTGCGAAATGGCTGGTGGAGTTTCGTTGACACCGTCAGTGAAGGTGTGCAGATAGTAAACTGTGCTACCCGCTTCTAGCTGGTAGGTTGGCTCAGCGTATGCGTGAATAGAGATATTACGGAAGTGATTAGTGTAATTTGTCGGTTTATACGTGCCAGGTTTTGTGCGTACACCATCAACTGTGTAGTAGATGCCCTCTACTTCGGGAATCTTATATGTGTCAGAGCCAGTCCCAGTCGGGTCGGTAAACGTAACTGCTTCAGGCTTCACAATAGCCGTATACTTGAAGCTCCAGCTTGTCTGATTTCCGGTGTTTATCTTGTAGCCAGCTTTAGGTGTGGCAGTGATATTGACCGTGGCAGTACCGTTCGAATTGTATGACGGCATGTTGACATTGTGTTTCCCCGGTGTCACGTTTGTGCCGTTGGCTTTGTACTGCACACCAGTAACATTGGGAATCGTGTACGTATCGGATTTCTTACCGTATCCGTCACTGCTTGTCGGCTTGGCAGTGTCAACATACGTGTAGCCGTCAATCGTCTTTTTCCACGAGGTCGTTGCGCCGGCGGGGAACTTGTAGCCAGCTTTCGGGCTCGCGGTGACTGTTGCAGTCGCCATGTAGTTTGTGTAGGTGAAGTAGTTCTTCACTTTGAATGTACCGGCAGCGACGTTTTTAGTGCCAGCTTTGTACTGCACACCGGTCGCGCTTGGTATGACGAAAGTGTCAGAGGCTTGACCGTTTTTATCGGTAAAGGTGACGGTCTTAGTCGTGACTTCGACACGTCCGTCAATCTTTTTGGTCCAGCTTGTTGTGCCTGTTAGCTTGTAGCCAGCTTTCGGTGTTGCTGTGATTTTTGGATTTGCCCAGTAGTCGGTGTAGGTGAAGTAGTCTTTGACTTTGTAGGTGCCGGCAGCGATATTTTTGCTACCCACTTTGTATTGCACGCCGGTGACGTTCGGTATGGTGAAGGTGTCGTTAGCGGAACCATCTTTATCGGTAAAAGTGACTGTCTTGGCAGTTGCGCTGATATAACTATCGACTGTCTTTGTCCAGCTTGCCGCGCCTTTAAGGCGATAGCCTTTCTTTGCCGTAGCTGTTACTGTCACTGTGGCGTAGTAGTCTTTGTATGAGAAATAATCTTTAACCTTATAAGTGCCGGCAGCGATATTTTTACCGCCAATTGCGTATTGAAGTCCAGCGGTTGCGGGAATAGTGAAAGTATCGGAAGCTAGACCGTCTTTGTCGCTTACGCTTACTGCCATGTGTACATAGGTTGGCTCAGCACCGCGTTGCCATCCTTCTTCGGCGGCGTACCACGCAACATCTTCACCCTGCCAGCCATTGCGCGAATTGTTGGCATCGTATTCGCGGCGATCAGTTGTGTAGTTATGCGCACCAACACGCAATCTCGGGTTGTATTGACGGTAGACCTTTATTGTGTGGCAGTCGTCCGAGTACCAGCCAATGCCTTCGCTTTTCCAGCCATATTTAGAAGTCAGCATTTTTACTTCGTTGGCATCTGGCGTGTAATGGTGGTCGCCTAGTCCGCGGTTATACAGACGATAGACAGG
This sequence comes from Actinomycetaceae bacterium, assembly GCA_017539125.1. Classification (GTDB taxonomy): domain Bacteria; phylum Actinomycetota; class Actinomycetes; order Actinomycetales; family Actinomycetaceae; genus RUG11864. Next base: position 18,000 of record JAFYHO010000046.1, read on the forward strand.
CGTGGAGGATTCCTGTGGGGCAACCCAGCCGACGCCTTCATAATTCCAATCGCCACGCGCTAATATGTCGCGCTCACGGGTATCAGCTGTGTACAGATGCTCACCACTAATGCGATTGTAAAGCCGGTACATCAGTTTGGTATTTCCCGGACTACATGTCTGAGTAGCCGTAACTACTGCCGTTGAATTAGCAGCATAAGCAGTCGGAGGAACCCCCGTCCCTACAAGTAATGTCAGTGCAGAAAAAAATGCTAGAGCGCTGATACGCCATTTCCTTTTACTGTGACGATTCGGCACGATAGCCAATTTTTTGGATGGCATGGTACAGCCTTTCTCTCTGCACATTTATTGAGTCTCAGTACTGATCTTGACAGAATCTCGCACCCTGGTTCAGCCAATTATTCAATTCGGATTGAGAAGTAATAAAAACTTTATTCTTGTCCGACATCTTCTTCACGTGCTTGTCATTAGCAGGATGAATAATATTGCTATTTTTATTCAAAATATAGGTTGCCGTTGTGCTTAGATTAGATGAACCGCTGGTATCAGACCATCCTTTTTGGATGGCGTACCATGCCACATTTTCGCCCTGCCAGCCGTTGCGCGAATTATTAACGTTGTACTCGTTGAGGTCGGTTGTGTAGTTATGTGCTCCGACTCTTAGGCGTGGGTTATACTGGCGCCATACTGATACCTCACGCGAATCACTTGAATACCAGCCGATACCTTCGCTTTTCCAGCCATTTTTAGAAGTCAGCACCTCTACTTCGTTGGCATCAGTTGTGTAATGGTGGTCGCCTAGTCCGCGGTTATACAGACGATAGACAGGCGTGGAGGATTCCTGTGGGGCAACCCAGCCGACGCCTTCATAATTCCAATCGCCACGCGCTAATATGTCGCGCTCACGGGTATCGGCTGTGTACAGATGCTCACCACTTATTCTGTTATACATGCGATACATATTCTGTGTCTGCTCGCTATTTGCTGCATGCGCATTAGGAGCATCGAAAGCACATGCCATACTTGCAACGATTGTGAACCCTGCCAGAACTGCGCATAGTTTTCCTCTAGTATTCATTTTCCCTTCCTAACAATAGGTAAATTGTCTTTACTATTCCGTCAAATGTTCTGACCTTTTAACGGCCAGCGCATCTCTTTCTTTATGGCACAGAAAATCCCTATCTGTGGCGTACAACACCTATACTACAACATGGTGTTGAACGTCGTGTGATTATGACGGATTTTTCCGGGTTAGCTCAAAGCGAGAGTGCAGGCGCAAACCAAGACGAACTATGTGGCGCATAGGTGCTTGCCACGGTTTGGGGTGAGTTTTTGCAAAATACTTTTCTGCCGACTCGTGATGGGCTTTCATCATTGATGCAGGGTGGTCGCGCCACGATTTTGAGGTGTCATGGATGACAAGAGCTCGAGGGACATAGACAGAGCGCCATCTTTCTTCACGCATATCCTTACCAAGCTGAGTATCCTCAAAAAACATGAAATAGTCTTTGTCAAAGCCCCCGACTTCCTCAAAAGCTTTTCGTCGAATGAGTAGACAAGCCCCAGAGAGCCAGTCTGTTCTACGGGAATGACCGGGGAGATTACGTCCGTGATACCACCGTGAAAATGGATTCGACTCCCATACATTCTGCAACATAGCGTGTCCAGTGCCCGTAATGAGGCGAGGGAATCTGCGTGCAGAAGAATAGACTTTACCGTCAGGAGTAAGAATCCTTGGACCGAATGCTCCACCACGCGGCCAAAAACGTGTTTCGTTTACCAATGTGTCTATAGCCCCAGGCTCGAAAGACACATCGGGATTGGCAACAACGAACCATTCACCCGTATATCCTGCAACACCAGCATTAATAGCTTTACCGTAGCCAAGATTTTCTCCAAAACGAATCACCTGCGCGCCACATTGCTGTGCCACACTATCGACAACACTTGAATCTTGCCCGTTGTCACAAATGACAAGCTCATATGGGTAGCTTGTGGCTTCGGCGAGAGAGTCAACAAAAGTTTGCAGCTCATCGCCCGGATTGTAGGCCACAGTAATGATACGAATCGGAGTGGAAATATCCATGCCCCCAGCCTAGCGCTATCGGCTCCTGTCGTCATCTTGTTCACGCGTAGCTATGTGACAAAAGTGTAAGTTGAAGAAGCTGGCAATTATGCTTTTACTGGCATAGGGTAGTGACCATGAGGAAGCCTGCGCGCGCTGAAGCGCACGTCAGTAAGCAAGGAAAAGTTGTGACGCTTGTGCGAATCGCACTCCTTGCTTTTTTGGCTTTTGCTCTATTCCTTGTATCTTCTTTGGGCTTTGCTTATTCGCGCCTGCAAAGCAATATTGATCAAGGTGATATCAGTAATCTTCTTGACGACGATAGTCAAGGTCCGCGCGACCCTCAGGCAGGGCAAGATTACAATATCCTTGTTCTCGGTTCAGATTCGCGCGCTGGCGCTTCCAATATTGATGGGGCACTTGATGACTTGGGTGAAGATTCCATGCGCTCAGACACCACCATGCTCGTCCATATCTCTGCTGACCGTTCCCACGCCGAAATCGTCTCGATACCACGCGATACTCTTGTCACGATTCCCTCCTGTACCGTCAAAAAATCAAAAAATTCAACGGGAACATTCCGTACGGACAGTGCCAGAAATCAACAATTCAACTGGGCTTTTTCAACAGGCGGGCAAACTGGCGATGTCCCTTCTGCTGCCGCGTGTGCGATTAAAACAACAGAACGTCTAACGGGTTTGACAATTGATGGTTATATTGTCGTCAATTTCGCCGCGTTCCAAGATATTGTCAACGCACTTGGCGGCGTGCCCATGTATTTTGATGAGGAACTAGAAGACCCGATGGCGGGTCTACATATCCTAGAGGGGTGTCGTCTCCTTGACGGTGAACAGGCGCTTGCTTTAGCGCGTGCGCGTCAAAATGTAGGTGACGGTTCGGATATTTCACGTATCGGTCGCCAGCAGGAGCTTGTTGGGGCGATGTTCCGTGAAGTTCTTGATATGAATCTCCTGACCGATTCCTACAACCTGTATCAGACTCTCGATGCGGGCACGCAATCTTTGTCCACGTCAAAAGGTTTGGGAGATTTGACGACATTAGTTGGGTTGCTTTACTCTTTGCGTTCCATTGACATGGCTAATATCCACTTCATCACTATGCCTTTTAAGACAGCGCCGAGTGACCCGAACCGTGTTGTTGCCACCAAGGACGCAGAATTGGTGTGGAAGGCAATCAAGCGCGACAAGCCTGTGTGGATGGCAGAAGACGGCTCTGTGGTTGCCCCTGATCTTCAGAAAGCCTCACCGAGTGCTTCTGCTTCTGCTCCGACTGTAGACAATTCGCTAGAGCCTGAGCCAAGCCCAGTGCCTAGCGATGTGAATGTCCCCGAAGAGACTGCCCCTGTATGTACGAAACAAAATGCGTTGAGAGCGAATCATGACAGATAAACAGCCACCTGTGTATGAGCCTAAAAACTCAAGGAATCGTCCCAATGTTGCGCGAGCGCAAGCAGTGGGTAGCGGGAACGTATCTGATACGCCAAGCAGGCGTTCCATTATTCCCAGTCAACACGAGGACGCTCCGCCTTCATACACGCCACGCTCGCGCGCCGGTGCTGGCGGGGACAATGCTGTGTCATCAGCGCGTAAGCCAAAAACTTCCCGCACGTCTGCTTCTCATGCATCTTCCACTCCAAGAAGTACAAATAGTAGCGTGCGAGTCTCTGCCGCGTCTACCGAGGATCAAGCGCAGAATCCCAGTTCCACGGGGACTCACCGTAAACGCGCTCGTCGTCTAGGAAAGATTTTTATCAGTCTTATTGTCATTATTCTTATCGCGACTCTTGCGTGGTTTGTATATCTCTTTATGTATGGCAGTTCGAAGCTTGAACACGTCGAGGCTTTATCTGGGCGAGCCAATACGCCTGGCGAGACTTATCTAATTGTTGGTTCGGATAAACGTGAGGACGGCGTGCTTGAGGACGGTGAAGAGGGTCAGCGTTCAGATACAATTATGCTTTTGCAATTGCCGGATACTGGGCATGCGGCTCTGATTTCTCTGCCGCGCGACTCTCTTGTTGACATTCCTGGCTATGGTCCGTCAAAAATCAATGCCGCCTACTCCTATGGTGGTGCTCCTTTGCTTGTCGAGACGGTGGAGGATTTGACTGGTTTGACGGTTGACCATTACGTAGAAGTGTCAATGGGTGGTGTGCAAAATCTTGTCAATGCTGTTGGCGGGGTGAACCTCTGTTATGACGCAGACGTATCAGACGCATATTCGGGTATGGAGTGGACAGCCGGTTGTCACGATGTGAATGGAGATCAGGCTTTGTCTTTCTCGCGTATGCGTTATTCCGATCCGCGTGGTGATATTGGGCGAGGCGAGCGCCAACGTCAAGTGGTATCTAAAGTGATTGATAAGGCTGCGTCTCCAGATACGCTGGTACGTCCGTGGCGCCAGCGCGCTCTTGTAGCTGCTGCTGCGGAAAATCTGACAACCGATTCAGATACGTCTTTGTTTGGTTTGGTTCAGGCAGGACTCGGTTTGCGTTCAGCTATGAGTGAGGGCGGTCTTATGGGCGCTCCACCTATTTCCAATATATCCTATTGGTATGCTGGACAGTCATACGTGCAGCTTGACCCCAATACGATTGACGCTTTTTGGCAGAAGATGACGTATGGCGAGCTGACGAATGAGGATTTGAATCAGATATTAGGCTAGTTCTCTTCATGGATACAAGGTGTATTGGGCGATACGATGGGAACATACAAGACGGCTTTTCGCGCATATGTAGGGCAGGAGAGAGCATGAAAACAAGAACAAAGGCACGTTTAGCTAGCGTATCGGCGCTTATTTGTGCCTTGATGTGCGGGCTTGCGTGGGCGCAGCCGTTGCCTGCTTATGCTGATGATGTAGTCAATATGCATCGTCTCTACAATCGCATTTCCCATGAGCATTTGTATACAGCAGATATGAATGAAGTCAATGCGCTTATGCGTGGAGACTGGACATATGAGGGAGTTGGCTGGGTTGCTCCAAAAGATTCCTCCACACCTGTTTATCGTCTGTATAACCCTGGGCTTGGCGATCATCATTATACGAGCGACGCCAACGAGGTATCCGTTTTGACCAGCCGTTGTGGCTGGAAAGACGAGGGGATCGGGTGGTATTCCGATACTGAGAAGCGCATCACGGTGTATCGCCAATACAATCCGGGCTTTTCTACGGGGGCACATAATTACACGGCTGATCGTCGCGAATACGATGTGAATAACGCTCGTAATGGTTGGCGTGGTGAAGGTGTCGCGTGGTATGCAGCAAAAGCCGGTTGGTCAAGTGAAACGAATGCAGTGTCCGTAACTTATGCAAATTTGGCAATTTCTTTAGACGAGATGACGAAATATCAATTTTCGAATCCCTATTACAGCTCTTTCGCTCAGTCTGATATACGTGCCCATCTTAATCCTAAAAAAGTTGCGCCAACGAGTGCGGAATATTACCAATTTGTTGATTTGCGTTCTTACACTGGCATGAGCGCAAAGGATATTAATGCTTTTATCTCTTCAACGGAGACAGGGCGTAGCGGTAATCTTGTTGGGCTTGGCCATTTTTTTGTTCAGGCGAGCCAAAAGTACAAAATTAACGAAGCCTATCTTGTTGCTCATGCTGTTCTTGAATCTGGTTGGGGCACTTCGCAACTAGCTCAAGGCTATTACTATGATGGGAAAACTCCTATTCGAGGCAAGCTGTATCCGGCAGGCACGTACTATAACTATTTTGGTATCGGCGCGGTTGATTCGGATGCTTTAGGTGCGGGGCGAGCAACAGCAATTGCTAATGGCTGGGATTCACGTGAAAAAGCTATTGTCGGCGGGGCAGAGTGGATTTCGCGCTATTACATTTATGGGGCGTCGGCTAATGGCTATGATCAATCAACTTTGTACGCCATGAAATGGGATTACAAACGTTCTTCGGATACGCATGCTCGCGGTTGGCACCAATATGCAACTGATATTTCTTGGGCAGAGAAGATTGCTCGCAATATGAAGGCGGCTTATTCGCATGCCTCTAATTTGCCTCAGGTCTCCTATGTCATTCCTCGATACCGATAAACGGCTCATATAGTGTCATGTGACTGCTGACACGGTCAGTTTAGGAAAAAAGACCTATATAAACGGTAAACTGGTTGTGGCTATAACTTAAGTTCACTTACCTCTATTTTTATGAGAGTGAAGGAGACAGTAATGGTACGCATTGCACGCGCTTTGACGGTCGCTACGGCAGCTCTTGCTTTGAGTATGTCGGGTCTTGCGGCATTTCCCAATGAAGCACATGCCGCGAATTCTGGCGGTGAACAGCTCGTTTATCGTTTGTATAACCGAGTCTCAAGTGAGCATCTGTATACAACGGACGCAAACGAAGTGGATGTTCTCAAGCGTGGAGACTGGAATTACGAAGGTGTTGCTTGGGTTGCGCCCAAGAAGTCGGATTCGCCTGTATGGCGTCTGTATAGCCCAGGATTAGGTGACCACCACTATACGAAGGATGCTAACGAAGTTGCAGCTTTGACAAGCAAATACGGTTGGACGAATGAGGGTAAAAAGTGGTATTCCGACGATTTGAAAACTACTCCGATTTACCGTCAGTACAACTCGCGGCTTCGAGTTGGGCAGCATCACTATACTGCTGACTACAACGAATACACGGTCAATAATGCGCGTAATGGTTGGAAGGGCGAAGGTATCGCATGGCACGCATTAAAGCCGGGATGGGCTGCAGGTGCTAAGCGCGTTTCTGCCGCTGCTCCTACTATTACTGACCGTAGCGGAGAAGCGTCAGATACCGTGACGATTCCCAATTCTTCAACGGTTATTTATTATCTGAACGGTAAGAAAGTTTCCGCGGGCACGTATCCTATTACTAACTATGTAAAAGGTGCCGACAACTGGCGCCGCGCCTCAGTTGAGATAATCGCACGCTCCGTTTTTGGTTACGATCTTAATGGCGTATATAAGTGGAATCAGATTGTTATCGGAAATAATGTCGCTCCCAAGCCAACTCCGAAGCCGACAACACCGGCTCCCACGCCCACAAGTGCGAAGCCTACAAGTGCAAAGCCCAGCACGCCTTCTGCTGCGCCTACAAGTGCAAAGCCGACTACTCCCGCAAAGAAAAACGTCAAGGTTGTCAAGCCGACGTTTACACAAAAGGATGGCAAGGCTGACACGATTACAATTCCGAATGTGACTGGCGTGCAGTACACGATTAAGGGCGATAAAAAGACTCAGGCCGTCAAGCCTGGCACATAC
>JAFYHO010000047.1 GCA_017539125.1 Actinomycetaceae bacterium
CCCCTATCTCTTGCGCTAGCACAGACCTACCCGCAAGCAGAATTATGGGCGACGGATACGAATATTCAAGCGCTCTCGTTAACCCGCGAAAATCTTCAGAATGCCGGTTTTACCGGGAATGTGTGCACTCCCGAGGAGGCTTTCAGTGAACTCTCTCCTGCTTCTGTTGATTTGATATGGTCAAATCCTCCAATTCGCATCGGCAAGCAAGCTCTTCACAAACTTTTGCTCGATAATCTCGCGCTTTTGAAAAAGGACGGGAAAGCCTATCTCGTCGTCGGTAAAAATCTTGGGGCCGATTCTTTGACGGTATGGCTACGCGAGCAAGGCTACGAGTGCGAAAAAATAGGTTCGTCTAAAGGCTTTCGCATCCTCCACGTTTGCCCGAAATAGCTAGGTTTAGGACTCTCCCGGCACATCGGGGCCGAAGGGCCACGAAGAGCCGTTTTTGCCCATATTTTCATAGATAGCTTTGCACGTTGGACATATAGGATATCTGTCGGGATTGCGCGAAGGAATCCATACTTTTCCGCAGAGGGCAACGACGGGTTTGCCAGCAATCATGGCTTCTGTTATGCGCTCTTTTCGGACATAGTGAGCGAAACGCTCAGAATCGCCAGGAGCATTTTCCTGCCACGTGCGTTCCAGAACATCGGTACCGCCTTGCGAAGCAGTATCAGGCGGAAGATCTGGCGTTGAAAAATCGGAAACGTCGTCAAATGAAAAAAGCATACTGCTAGTTTACGAGCATATGAAAAGAAAAGCGAGGAGAACTTACTGGAGTTCTCCTCGCTTGTCGAATAGTGATGTCACTACTTGGCAACAGCCTTCTTCAAAGCCGAACCAGCGGTGAGCTTGACACCGTAACCGGCAGGAATCTGAATTTCTTCACCTGTGCGGGGGTTACGACCCTTACGAGCAGCACGCTTGGTGCGCTCAACACCGAGAAGACCGGTAATCTTGACTGCTTCGCCCTTGGCGAGCGATGCAACCAAAACTTCTTGCAATGCGGCCAATGCCTTGTCAGCATCAGTCTTGGACAAGCCGGACTTGTCGGCAATCTTTGCGATGAGATCTGTACGATTGAGGGACATTAACTTACCTCTCGTTGTTTTCCTGTAATTCAAACACGCTCATAATGAACGCTAAGAAAAATCTAGTAGAAAATCTGGCACTATGGTGCTTTTCCCGCTACGGCGTGCCGTTTTTTCTCAGCTATCGGCAGAAAATCCGCGATTTTGCGCCATTTTCAGCCCACACATAGGACTTTATGCCCACTACCAGCGTGTTTTTGACGGAAATTTTTGCTCAAACTGGCGAAGAATATCGAGCTGACGTGCGTCAAGATAGGCGGTCACAGCGGCGGCGAGTTCTTCGGGCGCACCATAGAACGCCTCAGCCACAGAGCCCACTATGGCCGCTATCGTGTCACTATCCCCGCCAACCGAGATTGCGTTACGAATTGCGTCCTCAAAATCTGTCGACTCGAAAAACGTGGCGAGGGCGACTGGGACTGAGCCTTGGCACGATACGTCAAACTCGTAGCTCTCGCGAATCTCGTCAATCGTAAAATCGATAGCGTAATAGTTTTCCTGCACGTACTCTCTGATTTCTTCCTTGGTCTTCCCCTCTCTTGCGAGGAAGATAGCCACAGCAATCGCCTCGGCACCTTTCATGCCCTCTGGGTGATTGTGGCTCACCTGGGTCACAAGCACAGCAAGCGCCTTCGCCTCATCGAGACTCCGCGCAGCGTATCCACACGGGCTAACACGCATTGCCGAGCCGTTACCGTAACTGTTGTACGGCTGCGGATCGTCACTGAAAATCCACTTGAAGAAGGAACCGCCATAACCGGCATCTGGATAGAGCCGGCCAAGCTCTTGCATACTAGCGATGACGTTCTGAGATAAATCCTCGTAGTTCTCCGAGCTGCGAAGAATTGCCTGCGCAACAGCCAAAGACATAATGCTGTCGTCCGTCGGCCTACACCGCCCATCGAACAACTCAAAATCCTTCGACTTGTGGTTATCCCACTCAAAACGCGAACCCACAACATCCCCAACAATCGCACCAATCATGGCAGTCTCTCTTTCATGCTAAGCCCTAGTATCTAACTCTACTACGAAAACAAAACACCTAATAAAATGAAAAGAAAAACCCCAGCTGAGCTGGGGTTTTATCCTGTGTTCGGTCACTGTTCGCGGCTTCGCCGCTTACGGCAACTTCCTCGCTCCGGTCTGGAAAGCAAGCTTTCCGACCCTCCGCTCGTCGTTGTTCGCTCCCTGCGACGGGAGTTTTCCGTATTCGAAAATGCTACGCATTTTCTTACGACAAAGCTCTGGTTCCTTCACACGCGCAAAAGGCACGCACTTCGTGCGTCCCCAGCTACTACGTTAAACGGCACCTTACGTGCAAGCACGTGGTGCCGTTTTTCTTCGTAGCTGAGCCTTTCGCGCGGCTCAGTCTACTGCAAACTTTGTGGAGCTCAGGGGGTAGAACTCGAACTCTCAAAAAGTGAGTTCGAGGCTTCCTCTCGAAGTGGAGATGGGGGGAATCGAATTTTCCATCTATGATTTTTTGCTCTCTTGGTATCATGCGGAAAAGTCCACTTTTCCCTGATATATCAGGCAATAGTCTCAATTCACTTTTATCCTCATTTATCCCGTGTTACACTAGAAAATGACCTCATGGTTACACGGAGGTTACACGAAAAATGAGAGGAAAAAGCAATGGCTACCAGCACTTTTGGCAACATTGCAGAGCTACCAAGCGGAAATTTCAGGGCACGTTTCGTCCACCCTACACGCCCCTACAACGAAAAAGGCAGACGAAACTATGTAAATGCCCCTGCAACCTTTAGAACAAAAACCGAAGCACGCCTTTGGCTAAACAGGCAGCAGACACTCATAGCTACTGGCGAATGGAAAGATGAGGAAACACTCAGGGCAGAACAAGCAGACGCAGAGGAAAAAGCAAAGACAGAAGCTATCACCCTAGCCGAATACGCTAAGACATGGTTAGAACGTTACGAGGGGCGGCATGGCACATGGAGGGACTACGACAAGCAAATGCGCTTGCGTATCCTGCCACGTTTTGGAGACTATCGCCTAAAAGACATTACCCGTAGAGAAGTACGCGAGTGGCTAGAAAGTAACGCTATGGAAACGGCAAACTTACAGAAGCGCACGCGCGCCACTATGTCCACCTGCCTACGGTATGCAGTAGATGATGACCTTATCGAATTTAACCCAGTCCCCAGCCAGAAGCGCCTAGCCCTCCCTAAAGGCGTGAAACCCACGCGTAAGAAAGAGCGCCCCGCGCTCACATTCCCAGAAGTCGAGCAATTAGCTCAAGCCCTCACCGCCCCACAATCAGCACTCTTTACCCGTCTCATGGGCGCTACAGGTATGCGTCCTGCCGAGATACGAGGACTACAGGGCAGACATATCAGCACCACAAAAGACGGCTACACCGCTATCGTGATTGAGCGGTCTATCTCAGGCGCAGGAATCAACACCACCTACAAAGAGGACGGCTCAAAAACACTAGCAGGCACACGCACACTTATATGCCCCCCACACCTCGCAGACGACCTACAAGCGCTCGCAGACAGCGCAGGACTAGACGGGTATCTGTTCTATGCGAAAAAGTCCATGGGAAAGCCCTGTACACCTCACACCGCCCCCATATCGGACAGGACAGTAAAAGGCAACGTGAGACGCGCCTGCGAGCGCCTGAGAGAGGAAATGCCAGATTTTCCCATTATTACCCCTTACGACTTGCGCCATTCTTTCGAGACTAATGTGCAAAATAGCGAGGGGCAACGCCTAGCCGAGCAATACGTCCTAAACGCCTACATGGGGCACGCAGACGCGACAATGGGCGACTATTACGCACGTGTGAGAAATGGAGACTTCGAGCGCCTAGCCGAAGCAGTCACCCGTGCCACGTTCCCCCAGACGCTGGGCGATAACGTGACAAGCATAGACAAGCGCTTGCGAGCATAAGCTACCTACTCTCTTGAACGCAAGAAATAACTAAGGCATCTCAAAAGCACCCAAAAAACTTAAAGCCAACCTTTAAGCACAAGGCAATGTGAGCGACACGACAAAAAGGCATTGGAGGAAATTTTCTCGATATATCTGAGATATGCCTGAGACCTACCCTAGGTATACCAGGGGTAGGTCACCACAGATGAACAACTCGCCTCTGACCAGCAGTTTTTCTTATTTTGAGGAAAAAAGGACAAGAGGGTATAGTCGAAACGAAAAGAGGCTACCTCCCGTCTTTTTGAACGGACACGGGAGATAGCCAAAACTCCAAAAGAGAAAGGAGCTCACTAATGAGCTTAACATATAAAAAACCGTCCCACTACGCCCAGACACAGCGCACAGGGACGATACATGAAACAGAAAAACGCGGTTATTTTTCCGTAGCGCAAGCCGCCGAACATCTTGGCGTAAGCCGTAAGACAGTCTATGACGCTCTCTACCAAGGGCGCTTGCCCTATGTGAAGTTTGGGCGGCTAAACCGTATTCCAGCAGACGCACTCACTCCCGAAGCACTAGGGAGCAGCAACTAACATGAAGCGACAAAAAGCAACCCCCCAGAAAGAAATCTGGGGGGAAACCAAACCACGCTCTAATTCTAGCAAAGCAACCGAAAGCGACCTAGATAAGAGCAAAATCGCGTGGAGAATGATTGAGGACACGAATATGTACTCAGTAATAGCACTTGAACAGGGAATAAACCTAGGCGCACAGTTTAAGAGCTACGCTACAGCACTAGGGAAGAAATGCCGCGGCGTAGCATACCCAAAAGATGGCATACGAGAACGCGAAGTTAGACTCACCGAGGGCGAGCTGCTCAAAGAAATGGGTATGTTAGAAAGCCAGTCAGCAGCTATACAGGGACTCAAAAAAAGATTACGGCGAGACCATTGTATAGATTTCAGAGTCCGTCTAGCTTTCCTTGGACACCCCACAATATACCGCCTGCCTACACCCGAGCAGTTCGCAGACCTCATGACGTTTGAATCTGGTTTCATGTCTTTATGGAAAGAAAATCCAGGTTTACATGAGGGAATCTGTGAAGCACTCGAGATTGAGAAGTACACAGGCAAAAAGCCACCACAACGTTACGTAGCCCTTAAGGCAAAGGCACTCAATGAGTATCTGGCAACGGTAAGAACAGAAAAATCATCTCTTAGCGTTTTCTTTGATTTTGTGGAAGCGCGCGAAACAGCAGGCATTCACAACGAAAAAGACGGGAGGTTAATCTTCACTTTCGCAGACTCTAACGGTGAAGCATATAGCGTGCTACATGACCCTAACAATTCAGGAAAAAGTAATAGCTCTTAGCGACTTGCCTTTTACGGGGCGATTAGCAAGAGACTTTTCTTCTATTTTGTTATTAGTGGGTAGGACACTATGACCTAGCATAACTAGGACACTATATCCCAGCATTTAGTGGCACATAGTGTCCTACCTAGGTAGCACACCACGCCCTAGGTAATGCTAGGACACTATACCCTAGCATTCCCAGACACATGAAAACTCACCTATATTTAGCAACACTCAAAAACACCTAGAAAACCTGCAATACCAACGAAAATTACTCATTCCCTAAAAAGCAAAAACCCGAAAACTTGTACAGATTGTCAGAGCCTATACGCGTAGCGGTCTAAGGAAAAGGGCAAGGGTAATAGGGTGGGGTACATTTTCTCTCCTTGTCCCTACCTCACGCCTATTAGTTACCCAGTAGTTTGGCTTTTTGTTGGTCAAACTCTTGTTGTGTAAGTGCGCCCGCGTCTAGGAGTTGCTTTAGTTTAAGTAGTTCGTCCGCAACGCTTATCTTCGGTTGTGGCGACCGCTGCGGTATCTGAGCCTGTGGCTGCGGCTGAGCTTGCGGCATAGGTTGCGGCATGGGCTGCGGCATGGGCTGTTGTGGGTAGTATTGTGGGGCTAGGTTGCTTTGTATGTTGGAGCCCGTGTGTAGTGAGAGTGGGTGTCCGCATTGTCCGCAATCGCGCGTAAATACGCGTCCTGCTTCTGATAAGCCTGCTGTCATAAACGCTAGTGAGGCTCTGCCGATTCCTCTGCCCGCTTTGCCCATGCCAGACGCGGAGCATTTTTTGCAGTCACGGCAGCCCATCGTCATTTGGTTTTTGCGTCCCATGTTCCACTCCTAGTTATTACACATGTGGTAGCACTTGCGATTATACACAAAACTTATTACGACCTACTGGCAATAAGCTTGCCACCCTGAACCAAGATACAAAAGAGAGGGAGAGCAAGCTACCAACTACTCTCCCTCTCGCACTCATACCCACACGAAAGCTCTACTCCCCTAGTTTATACCAGAAAGCGTTTTCATGGTTACACGGAGGTTACACGAAACAAAAAGCACCTACAAAAATAAAAAGAAAAACCCCAGCTAAGCTGGGGCTTTATCTAGTGGAGATGGGGGGAATCGAACCCCCGTCCGATAGTCCTTGCTGAAGTATTCTCCGGGTGCAGCCTGCTAGCCGTTGTTTTTGGCTCCAGCGCTCACGCAGGCAAGTCGCTGACGAACCTAGTTACACAAATGTCGCATACCCCTCAGTAACCTAGAGGCACACCAGTGGCTCCTAAAACGACGCCTATAACCGGATTGGAGCAAACCCGATTATGACGGATTCAGAGCTCGCTTATGCTGCGAGGGTGAAATCAGTGCTCTTAGCCTTGGCACTTATAAGGTCGCAGAGAGTCGTTAACGAGATGACTCTGCATCCTCGACCCGCTTCCCAACAACAGAAAACCACCGTCGAAACCGATCATCCCCATATTCATTTATCAAACAACGGAACTGCACACACAGAACCGTAGCAAGTTTATAACGCAAAACTAGTTCGCACTATTCCCATGCGGAACAGCACACTAGCCGCGCTGACGACGACGTGCCGCACTCATAGCCCGAGCCGCTTCCCTATCAGCCTCACGCCGCTTAATCGTCTCACGCTTATCCCACTCGTGTTTACCTTGAGCAAGCGCAATAAGAAGCTTTGCGCGCCCGCGAATAAAATAGAGCTCTAGCGGCACAATCGTGCGCCCCTTGCCCTCCACCTTGCGAGTAATCTTCTCAATCTCGCTGCGGTGCAGCAAAAGCTTGCGTTTACGGTTCGGCGCGTGATTCGTCCAGCCGCCCGTCGCATAGGTAGGGATATTGACCCCATGAGCCCACACCTCACCCGCGCGGTCAACTTCAACCCACGAATCGACAAGCGAAGCACGCCCCAAACGCAGCGCTTTCACCTCGGTACCTGCAAGGGACAGACCAGCCTCGTAGGTATCGAGAATCTCGTAATCATGGCGCGCTTTTTTATTGCGCGCAACAACTTTCTTCTCGTCGGAGGCGGCCTTCGCCTTCTGTGAAGAAGAAAGTTTATCTGACTGTTTTTTAGCCATACTTCCTCCTTACGCCAGCCGACTATCATACACAGAAAAAGAAAAATAAAGCAAGACTAAGAATAAGAGATAGCTAGAACTACTGAGCAAGATAATTGAGCGGATTGACAGGAGTGCCGTCAATGTGCACCTCTTGGTGAACATGACAGCCTGTCACACCACCAGTAGCACCAGTACGAGCAACGAATTGTCCTTGTGAAACATGCTGTCCCACGTGTACGTTAATAGAACCTGTCTGTAAATGTAGCGTCCACACCTGCCATGAATGTCCATTAACCATGCCAAGATTGAAAACAATATAGTTACCTCGACTACTGCCATACCCTATATAGGCCACCGTCGCATCTGCTGGCGCATACTGCTCCACACCGCAACCCACAGCAAAATCGACACCAGTATGCAAGCGCCAACCGCCTGTTACTGGATGCCAGCGATAACCGAAATTCGACGTAACATACGTGTTACCTGGAACCATGGGAAGAATGAATCCCCCACTCCTATTCACATTCGTACCGCTTGCTCGATTAGCCGCATCAATCGCCGCAATCTGAGCCTGAATCTGGGCACTTTCTGTTTCTCTCTGTGCAATCTGCCCCTGCAAGTTTGCACTATAGGCTTCAAACTCTTTTGCGCGCTGGTTTAACTGGCTATACAGACTGTCAAGTTCTGCTTTCTTCTGCGTGGCAGCTGCCTCTTTTTCCTCGCACTGCCCGACCAAAATATCGGCCTGTTGCTTCAACTCCCCGATTTGCGCTTCAACATCCACCTGTCGCGCTTCACGCGTCTTATTGCGTGCCGTAATCTTCTCAACCTCAGTCAATGCCGTTGTTTGAGTGCGGGTGATGGCGTGAGACGTAGCAAAGGAATCAAGAAAATCCGAAGCTGACGACGAGCCGACAAGCAACTCCATAGTCGAGGGAGTGGTGTCGCCACGGTATTGAGCGCGGGCAAGCACACCGAGAGACTCCCGAACCTCGCCTATTTTCTTATTTCCCTCGTCGATATCGTGACGAATAGTATCCAGTTCCCCGCGGGCAGCTTCAAGCTGACCCGTCACACGTTCTGCTTCACGACGAGCCGAACCCAAAGAATCTTGTGCGTCTTTGAGCTCAATTTGGGCGGCAGCAATTTGATTCTCTGTCTCCAATATTTGCACGTAGGCTTTTGAAATATCATCATTTACCCCAGCAAGCTGCTGGCGTGCCTGACTGATTTCTGCTTGCTTCCGCTTCTGCGCTTCCACCAGATCTGAACGTGAATCAGCAAGAGCAGGAGTGCTCAGAACACACGGAGTCAAAGCAATAAGACAAGCCACGATAGCCCCAATGAAAACGCGAGAAGAGCGCAAACCTCCACGAGACGACCCCAAAAAAGATCGTCTCCTCTCAGAAGCTTTCTTGCCCAACATTGCGCGCCTTCCGTTTTAGACTTTTGCATATCGGCGCAGGGCAAGCCACGAGGCGAAAGAGGCCACCACAACTGCACCGACAACGAGCAGCGGAGCCAAAAGACGCAAATCACCGACATTGACAATATTCATCCATTGCATCGATGAAGCGAACCAATCCTGAACAAGGAAACGAATAACCGCCCACAGCCCCACGACAGCTAACAGCGCGCCCACCAACGCGGCAAGAACGCCCTCAAG
Organism: Actinomycetaceae bacterium; assembly: GCA_017539125.1. GTDB lineage: Bacteria > Actinomycetota > Actinomycetes > Actinomycetales > Actinomycetaceae > RUG11864. The sequence continues at coordinate 9,094 of JAFYHO010000047.1, forward strand.
AATAAAGGGCAATTCGATAAACAGATTCGATGCGCCCACGTAGCGCATAATCTCCGTCTCGTTCTTACGGCTCATAGCCGACAGGCGAATAGTAGTTGGCATGAGCATCAGTGCAGTAGCAATCATGACGATTGCCAATGCGCTGGCTACAATCGTCAGCTTATTGAGCACGTTAAACAGCGGCTCAAGCTGTTTCCTTTGATCATTAACTACTTCAACCCCTGGTCGCCCAGATAATGCGTCAGCAACAATCTGGTATTGCTCGGGGTCAACCAATTTGATACGGAAAGAAACCTGCATCTGATCTTCTGTGAGCGCCTCAACCCACGCAGTTCCCTCCATCTGCTTCTTGTAATTCTCTAAAGCTTGCGCTTTCGTCTCAAAAGAAACAGTATCGATATAGGGCTTCATCTCATCGCCCTCAAGATATGTTCTAATCGCTTCAATCTGCTCTTCGGTAGCTTCTCCAGCAGCGCAGCTAGGAGAATCAGAGTTCAGCGGACACATAAACGCAGAGACTTCCACTTTGTCGTACCACTGGTCTTTGAGATTACCAATCTGAGTTTGCAGTAGCGCCGCCGAGCCGACAAACATGAGGGAAACAAAAGTCACCAAAGCAACCGAAGCGGCCATCGCCTTATTCGACAGCAAACCTTTGAAAGTCTGGGAAAGAATGAATCCTAAACGCATTACCTCTGCCCCCCTCCGTAACGTCCGCGGTCTTGATCGCGCACAACAATCCCCTCGTTGAGGGCAATAACGCGCTTGCGCATCTGGTTGACGATTTCTTGGTCGTGAGTCGCCATAACAACGGTCGTGCCTTTTTGATTGATACCGTGTAGCAGCCGCACAATCGACAGGCCAGTATCGCGGTCAAGATTTCCCGTGGGCTCGTCAGCCAGAAGAATCTCTGGACGGTTCACCATAGCGCGTGCAATCGCAACACGTTGACGTTCACCACCAGAAAGTTCATGCATTTGGCGATGTTCTTTACCGTCCAAACCGACGGTCTTCAAAATCCGTGACGTTTCCGTACGGATTGTGGAGCGCGAGGCGCCGATAACTCTCAAAGCGAGGGCAACATTGTCATAGACGTCTTTGTCCTCCAGGAGTCTGAAATCTTGAAAGATTGTGCCGATTTTACGGCGCAAATGTGGAGTACGGCGAGTAGAAAGAGTGCCCAAATCTTTGCCCAGCACGCGCACGTGCCCCGACGTGGGGCGCTCTTCCGCCGAAATCAACGCAAGCATTGTCGACTTTCCAGAACCCGAGGGGCCTACCAGAAAGACGAACTCTCCCCTGCTGATGTCAAGGCTGACCGAGTCGAGAGCAGGCCGTGCTCCCTTCTGGTACAGCTTCGTTACGTTGTCGAAAGTAATCATAAAACCGTCCATAACCTAGGTATCACTCACCACCATACGCGCCAAGTAGAGTGAAGTGACAAGCAACGCGCCGATAAAACTCCAGCTGAAACGGTGCTCACGTCTCGCTAGTACATGGATTTACACCCTAAGTCCTAACGTATACGCACACACAACGGATATGTTATTACTCGTCGTTTACGCGCTCCCCCGTCGCTTTCCAGCGAATCCCCGCGTCAATAAAACCGTCAATATCCCCGTCAAAGACATTATCGGTATTTCCTGACTCGTAGCCGGTACGCAAATCCTTGACCATTTGATACGGGTGAAGAACATAGGAACGCATCTGGTCGCCCCACGAGGCTTTGATATCGCCTGCCAGCTCTTTCTTCTCGCGTGCTTCTTCTTCCTGTTTCATCAAAAGCAGGCGCGATTGCAAGACACGCATGGCTGCTGCACGGTTTTGAATCTGGGATTTTTCGTCCTGCATGGAGACAACAAGACCAGTGGGAATATGGGTAATACGGACGGCAGAGTCTGTAGTATTGACAGACTGCCCGCCTGGCCCAGACGAACGGAATACATCGACGCGAATATCGGTGTCAGGGATATCGATATGGTCGGTTTGCTCAATAAGCGGAATGACCTCGACCGCTGCGAACGAGGTCTGGCGGCGCCCCTGGTTATCGAAAGGAGAAATACGCACAAGACGATGCGTTCCAGCTTCAACAGACAAGGTGCCGTAGGCGTAGGGAGCATGAACTTCAAAGGTGGTGGATTTAATTCCCGCTTCTTCGGCATAGGACGTGTTGAGAACTTTCGTGTCGAAATCGTGGCGTTCTGCCCAGCGAAGATACATGCGTTGAAGCATTTGCGCCCAATCAGCGGCGTCCACTCCCCCTGCTCCGCTTCGAATCGTCACGACGGCATCGCGCGAATCGTATTTTCCTGAAAGCAAGGTTTGGATGTGCAATTCATCGAGGGTTTTAGACAAATTGTCCAGTTCAACATCTAAATCCTCATACAACTCAGCGGCACTACCTTCGTCAACACGGTTTTCTTCCTCTGCCATTTCCAGCAAGGCTTCAAGATCCTCAATCTGCCCCTGCGCATCCCTCAGCTTTTTGAGCTCTGCTTGCGCATAGGAAAGCTTCGAGGTAAGAGCTTGAGCTTTGGCAGGGTCATCCCACAAATCAGGTGCGAGAGATTGCTCAGTCAACGTGTCGATATTATTTTTTAATTCTTCAGGATTTTTCACCGAAGCAATCTGGATAAAGGTATGCCGCAGATTGTCGATATCGCTGCGATAGTCACGTGCCACGAGGTTAAGGCTACCCCATATACAGCGGTAGTGGTGTTTAGGACAAGGCAGTAGCGAGAGGCTTCACCTTTTACGGTGTCTGATAGTCACGTAAGTATGCGCTAGAACTGGCGTATAGATCCACATTTCCCACATCCGTCAAAGCTGGAATGACAAAAACGGGCACTGTTCGTTTTAACCGGATATAGATACTGCCGTCAGAGCGTGACGACAACTGCACTATTTCACTGTCATACCGGACAAGCCCATCTGCCCGCTGCAGCAATTCCCTCTCTGACACGTGAAAGTCACTCTCGCCGCCGTAATAGCTGCTCTCTTCGATATCGTCTGCCAAGCTCAGGGCAATAAAATCTGCTTCTGCCGCCAAATCGCGCTTATCAATATAGAGGTCTGAAGCCGCCATAATGGCAAAAGCAAAAGCTAGGATAACAAACCACGCACCTATACCAAGGATGAGGACGTTACCCTTCTCTTTATCGTCTCCCAATGGCGCCAACAAAGACGGTCGCCCATTTTTATCGTCGTTCATATCCATATCTCCTAACCTGGTCTGAGAGCACGTAACTCGTCAACGGGCATTGTTTCGCGTGCTTGAACCGTCAAACCTTTATCCATAAAAGGCATGTCTACATGAACGTAAACCGTGACGGTGACGCTGCCACCGGGAGTCAAACACGGCGTGTGTGTACACGAAAAATCGCTCGGGCGCTCTGCCCTGAGAGCCTTGTAGCCGAGAATGCGCTCAGCACTTTCTTGCGCGCTCCGATAGCCCTCTTCTGGTGTTTGGGCACGCACAAAAACACGGGAAGCCTCACGCGCCGCCGAGACACCTGCCTCTTGGGCGGAAAGAACCGCACCAAGAACGGTAATGCCAATAATGCTGGGCAAGACGAGCACGAGAAGAAATCCCAAAAACTCTATTGTTGCGTTTCCTTGCTCATTCGATATGCGCATACGCACTCACCGTCACCTCAGGTAAAGACGTTCCAAACCACGAACTATTGTGTGCTGGGCAATGAAGAGAGACTTCAATGCCCTCATCTGGCAGAAGCTGCGATGTAATATCGGGATTTGCACAATATTCTCCCTTAAACGCCATTGCGAGCACGTCACGGGTACGCCTTTCAGCAAGAACACTATCGCCGCCTGATAGAGAGCCAGCTTTGGCTCCTTCAAAGGCCGCATCTTCGGCGAGGAAGCGAATATGGAGACCATAAATCAGGGAGATAAGCGCAAAGAGCACCAGAAAAACGAGCGGAATGATGAGGACAAAACCTGCAATAGCATTGCCTTTTTCTTCCCTATCTTCCGGCAGGAATATGTGTTGACGCGCAACGAATCCTAACGTCGTCAAAAAGTCGTCACTTTCTCGATTGCCGTATTAAAGACCTGCGTCAGAGCAGGACCGGCGACTGTCCAAATCGTGACAACAAGCCCTGCTGTCATCAAAGTAATCAGCACCCACCCGGGCACATCGCCGCGCTCACTGTCACTACCGTGTTGCAGCTGGGAGCGCAATGCCTCGTAATAGTTTTTGCACTTTTCGATCATTTTCTTTCCTTTCTCTATAGTGATCTCTCGACGGATTTAGGGAACGAGAGAAATGGCTTTCACGCTGGGATAGAGCGTAAAAAGAATGGTGACGGGCATGATAAGAAAAACAACGGGAATGAGCATACGTATTTCTTTGCGCCCTCCTTCTTCAAGTAGTTCGCGCCGTGCGCTCTCTCGGGCATCTGCGGCTTGGGTGCGCAATACTTCTGCCAGAGAAGTTCCACGTCGCAAAGAAACAATAAGAGCCTCGACAAAGCGTTCTACTGCCGGATTCGCACAACGCTGTGCCATGTCGTTCAAACTTTCTTCCAATGAGCTGCCTGAACGCACATCGTCTAGTGTTCTGCCGATTTCTTCACCGAGAGCTCCGCATCCTATGTTTTCGATGTGCTCAAGTGCGCCGCGAATGGAAAGACCTGCGCCAACCGATAAAGCGAGAAGATCGACAATATCGGGTAGTTCTTGGGTCATATGCTGCGAGCGCTTAGTGACTTGATGGGTTAGATACGCATCAGCGCCGAGAAGGGGACCGAAAACTCCAAGAGCGATGAAAATAAGCACGATAAAAAGAGGAGCGCCGTAACGTATGGCGACAAAAGACAGTACAAGGGAGACAATCAGCCCAAGCCCTGCCCATTCACTTTGACGTATGCGGAAGTCTCGCACAGATAAAGTCCCTAATGAATCCGTCCGCCTTTTGACAGACGCAGACGTTGAGCCCACTTTTTCTGCGAGAGCGAACAGGTGAGCTATAAGGCGAACAGGCATAGTGCGGCGAATAGGTTTCCATCCCTCATCGGTATAGGGAATAACGCGCTGTTCAAGGCGTGGGCGCGGATAACGCACGGCGTAAGCAACGCAGAGAATGCCCGCCATGAAAATAGCTGATACTACTGCCCCACCAATCATGCGCTTTCCCCTGCTAAAACACGTGGAGCCTCAGCTAAGCGCCCAATGCGCACCATAAGACCGTAGGCGATAACCGTGAGAATAAAACCAAAAAGAAGCACAACGCTCCCCTCTGCCGTCGTCAAAGCATCGGAAAAATTGGGGCGTGTACTCAATAAGACAAGGACAATCCACGGAGCTGCTGCTGCAACTTTTGCCCCGCCACGCGTCCAGGATTGTCGAGCCAGTAATTCCCCTCGCGCCCTGTTTTCTGCACGCAGAGAAGTGGCTAAATCTGACAATATCGAAGCGAGGTCGTGCCCTCCTAATTTGCTGGCGAGGCGCATAGACTCAACGACTTTATCGGCGACGGGTTCTTTCATTTCGTCTTTCAAACGAGTTAAAGCACTGTCGAGACGAGCGGTCGCTTGAAGTTCATCGGCGAAGATAGAAAAATGTTGACGCATTTCCTGTGGTCCGCGCTCCGACAAACTCGCTAAAGACTCGCCGATACTAAGACCTGCACGCAAACCAGAGACGACATCGTCTAAAACGTCTGGCCATTGTTCACGAGCGTAACTTCGCTTTTTGCGCTGCTGCGCACTGCGGTACAAGCGCGGAATAATGCTGAAACACAGGCCAATCAGACAGGAAAAAATCCAATTTTTTACGATGATAAACGTGCCGAGCACCCCGCCTAATCCGCACAGCACAGATATGAGGATATTTGTGCTATTGCGGCGAATTTTTTGGACAAGAGTGCCTGAAGTTCGGGCTGTGGGTTCTGGCGCGGTTGCGGCAGAAATGATAAGCAGAACTCCAGAGGCGAAAATAAGGCCGATGACTACTCCCATGTCACGCTCCTTAAGAGTGTGCGCGGGTCAAAGCCTGCTTGTTCGAAACGTTCTGGCCGTGGCAATTGATTACCGACACACAGCAATTGCCCTCCCCTACGCTCAAACAGAGGGACTGCTTCAACCGTATCTCCCTCAATTCGTCCACTCACACCAACAATTTCTTCGACATAGCGTTGTCCTTGAATGGGACGAGCAAGATGGACGACGATATCGATAGAAGAAGCGACTGTAGGCACGACGAAAGAGCTCGTGACATTTTCGCCGGCGAGCAAGGGCAAAGTAGAGAGTTTGACTATGGCTTCCCTAGCTGAGTTAGCGTGTATCGTGCAGGCCCCTGGAATCCCAGAGTTGAGCGCTATGAGCAAATCGAATGCTTCTGCCGAGCGTACCTCGCCGATGACAATACGTTCGGGGCGCATTCGCAAGGCTTCACGTACCAGCTGACGCAGGGTCACTTCGCCTCTGCCTTCAATTGAGGCAGGCCGGGTCTGCATAGCCACAATATCCCGATGTTGGAGATTGAGTTCAAAGACTTCTTCGACGCTCACTATGCGCTCGTGTGCTCCGACTGAGGCAAGGAGCGCACGCAATAATGTCGTTTTGCCAGCCTGTGTCGCACCGGAGACGAGAATGTTCAATCCTGCTTTGACTGCCATGTCAAGAAAATGTGCTGCCTGACTGCTCAAGAACTCACCAGCGCATAAATCTTCAAG
>JAFYHO010000048.1 GCA_017539125.1 Actinomycetaceae bacterium
CAATCACATCGCCAGCCTCAAAGGTGATGTCCTTGGCAAGAGTGCGCGCATAAACTGCTGTGTCAAGCTGCTCGTCAGGAACCAAAACACCGTTCTCGTCAACGCTGGCAATCGGCTTCTTCAAGCCGCGCTTCGTGCCGCAGTCATGCTCGCGGACGATAACGTCCTGTGAAACGTCAACGAGACGGCGGGTCAAATAACCGGAGTCTGCTGTACGCAGAGCCGTATCGGCAAGACCCTTACGAGCACCGTGGGTGGCGATGAAGTATTCGAGAACCGACAGGCCCTCACGGTAGTTCGACTGGATTGGGCGGGGAATAATCGTGCCCTTCGGGTCAGCGACCTGCCCACGCATACCACCAATCTGGCGCAGCTGCTCCCAGTTACCGCGAGCGCCCGAAGCGACCATGCGGTTGACCGTGTTGTTCTCGGCGAAGTTCTTCTTCATCTCTTCGGCGATTTCCTCAGTGGTATCGCCCCAGAGCTTGACGAGGCCTTCGCGGCGGTCGTGGTCAAGAATCAGACCCTTGGCGAATTGGTCCTCAATCTTCGCGGCCTTCTTCTCAGCAGCAGCGATGATTTCGCCCTTGTTTTCGGGGACGATAACGTCCGAAACGGCGATGGAAACACCAGAGCGCTCAGCCCAGTAGAAACCGGTCTGCTTGAGAGCGTCGAGCGAAACGCCGACGGTGACTTTCTCGTAGCGCTCAGCGAGCTCGTTGACGATAGAACCGAGCTTCTTCTTGTCGACGACCTCGTTGACATAGGGGAAACCAGCCGGCAGAGCGTCATTGAAAACGGCGCGACCGAGGGTGGTTTCGAGGATGACGGAATCGCCCTCTTCGTAGCCTTCGGGCTTTTCCCAATTGCGCGGCATCGGCACGTCGCCGGAGAAGCGAATGCGGCACAGCGCGTTCAAGCCGAGCTCACCGAGGTCGTTTGCCATTTGTGCTTCGGCGACCGAGGAGAACAGGCGGCCTTCGCCGGGTTCGCCTTCGCGCACAGTGGTCAAATGGTACAGGCCGATAACCATGTCTTGTGAAGGCATGGTGACGGGGCGACCGTCGGACGGCTTCAAGATGTTGTTGGCAGAGAGCATGAGAATGCGGGCTTCTGCCTGCGCTTCGACCGACAGCGGCAAGTGGACAGCCATTTGGTCGCCGTCGAAGTCGGCGTTGAATGCGCCGCAGACGAGGGGGTGCAAACGGATTGCTTTACCTTCGACGAGCTGCGGCTCGAATGCTTGAATGCCGAGGCGGTGCAGGGTTGGTGCGCGGTTGAGCAGCACGGGGTGCTCTTGGATAACCTCTTCGAGGACGTCCCACACCTCGTTGCGCTGGCGCTCAATGAGGCGCTTTGCCGCCTTGATGTTCTTGGCAATCTCCAAATCGACAAGGCGCTTTTGCACGAAAGGCTTAAAGAGCTCGAGCGCCATAATCTTCGGCAGACCGCACTGGTGAAGCTGAAGTTCAGGACCAACAACGATAACGGAACGGCCAGAGTAGTCCACGCGCTTACCGAGCAGGTTCTGACGGAAGCGACCCTGCTTGCCCTTGAGCATGTCAGAGAGCGACTTGAGTGCGCGGTTGCCTGCGCCCTGAACTGGGCGGCCACGGCGGCCGTTGTCGAACAGGGCATCAACAGCTTCTTGGAGCATGCGCTTCTCGTTGTTCACCATGATTTCTGGTGCGCCGAGGTCAAGCATTCTCTTCAAGCGGTTGTTGCGGTTGATAACGCGGCGATACAGATCGTTCAAATCACTGGTTGCGAAGCGGCCACCGTCAAGCTGAACCATCGGGCGCAAATCCGGCGGAATCACCGGAAGTGCGTCAAGCACCATCGCCTCGGGGCGGGTGCCGGACTGCAAGAAGGCGTTGATAACCTTGATGCGCTTGAGCGCGCGTGCCTTGCGCTGGGCAGTGCCCGTCTCGATAATCTCGATGAGCTTATCGTGCTCGGCTTGCAAGTCGAAAGACTGGAGGCGCTTCTGGACGGCTTCTGCACCACGGCAGGCGGAGAAGTAGTCGGAGTAGCGCATTTCCATTTCGCGGTAGAGTTCTTCGTCGCCTTCGAGATCGCCGACTTCGAGGGTGCGGAAGCGCTCCCAGATTTCTTCCAAACGCTCCATATCGCTTTCGGCTTCGCGGCGAATACGCTTAATATCGGTGTCTGCCTTGCGCTTAATCTTGGCAGTATCCTCGTTATTCGCCTCAGCTTCAGCCAATTCAGCTTCGAGCTTTTCTTCACGGGCGGCGACGTCCTCTTCGCACTGGACTTCGAGAGCGGCACGCTCGCGCTGATAGTCAGCGAGCAGGGTGGGCAGGTCGTCACGACGGGCCTCGTCGTCAACGTCGGTCACCATATAGGCGGCGAAGTAGATGACTTTCTCCAAGTCCTTCGGCGCGATATCGAGCAGATAGCCTAGGCGCGAAGGCACACCCTTGAAATACCAAATGTGGGTGACGGGAGCTGCGAGCTCGATATGTCCCATGCGCTCGCGGCGCACTTTGGAGCGGGTGACTTCCACACCGCAGCGCTCGCAGACAATGCCCTTGAAGCGGGGGCGCTTGTACTTACCGCAGGCGCACTCCCAGTCACGAGTCGGGCCGAAAATACGCTCGCAGAACAGGCCGTCACGCTCAGGCTTGAGGGTACGGTAGTTGATTGTTTCGGGCTTCTTCACCTCGCCGCTGGACCACGAGCGGATATTCTCGGAAGTGGCAAGACCGATATGCAGCTGGTCGAAACGATTAACGTCTAGCATTTCTTACTCCTCTTCCTTCCTTAGAGATCCGCACCGGAGGTCAGGTCCTCCAGTCCAGTAGTTGGGGCAATGGTGACGAGGTCGTCGGCAGTGTTTTCTTCGCTGCGGAACTGGTCCTCTTCGGTGTCCTGCAAGTTGATGACTTCGCCATCGGAATCGACTGCTTCGACATTCAAGCAGAGCGAACGCATTTCCTCGATAAGCACCTTGAACGATTCGGGGATGCCAGCATCGGGGACGTTGTCGCCCTTGACGATTGCCTCGTAGACCTTGACGCGGCCGACGGTATCGTCCGACTTGATGGTGAGCATTTCTTGCAGGGTGTGCGAAGCGCCGTATGCTTCGAGCGCCCACACCTCCATCTCGCCGAAACGCTGGCCGCCGAATTGGGCTTTACCGCCGAGGGGCTGCTGTGTAACCATCGAGTATGGGCCGGTCGAGCGGGCGTGAATCTTGTCGTCGACAAGGTGGTGCAGCTTGAGCATGTACATATAGCCGACCGAGATTGGGTCGGGGAATGGCTCGCCGCTGCGCCCGTCAAAGAGCTGTGCTTTACCGAATTCGTTGACGAGACGGTCGCCGTCACGGTTGGGCAGGGTGTTGACGAGCAGGCCGTCGATTTCGTCGGCGCGAACACCGTCAAACACTGGGGTTGCAAGGCGAGAGCCGGGCTCGGCCTTAACAGCGTCATCGGGCAGGCGCTTTGCCCACTCTTCGCCGTTCTTGCGGGCTTCGGTGGCGTCCCAGCCTTGGGAGGCGACCCAGCCCAAGTGCAGCTCGTAGACCTGGCCGAGGTTCATACGGCTTGGCACGCCCAGCGGGTTCAAAATGATATCGACTGGTGTGCCGTCTGCCAGGAATGGCATGTCCTCAACAGGGAGAATATTGGAAATAACGCCCTTGTTTCCGTGGCGTCCAGCCATCTTGTCGCCAATGCGGATCTTGCGGCGCTGGGCGATGTAGACGCGGACGGTCTCGTTGACGTCGGAGGCCATTTCTTCGTTGTTGTCTTTGGTGAACTGCTTGACACCGACAACAATGCCGAATTCGCCGTGTGGCACGCGCAGGGATGTGTCGCGCACTTCTTTGGCTTTCTCGCCGAAGATTGCGCGCAGCAGGCGCTCTTCGGAGGTCAGCTCTGTCTCGCCCTTGGGGGTAATCTTGCCGACGAGGATATCACCGGCGTCAACTTCTGCACCGATACGGATAATGCCGTGCTCGTCGAGGTTGGCACGCATATCTTCACCGACATTGGGAATATCGGCGGTGATTTCTTCGGGGCCGAGCTTGGTATCGCGCGCGTCTACCTCGTGCTCTTCGATATGAATCGAGGTCAGGAGGTCCTCTTTGACGCAGCGCTCGGAAAGAATAATGGCGTCCTCGTAGTTGTAGCCGTTCCAGCTCATGAATGCCACGAGGAGGTTTTGGCCGAGTGCGAGCTCGCCGCCGTCGGTCGCTGGACCGTCAGCAATCAGGGTGCCGGTCTCAACGCGGTCGCCGACCGAGACGCGCACTTTCTGGTTGATGCAGTTGCCGGGGTTGGAGCGCTCGAATTTTTCCATCTCGTAGACAACCTGCTTGCCGTCGTCTTGTTCGACGGTAACTTCTCGCGCATCAACCTCGATAACGACACCGGGGGCGCGGGCAACGGTCACGTCGCCGGCGTCAACAGCGCAGCGCATTTCCATGCCTGTGCCAACGAAAGGAGCAACGGGGCGAATCAACGGAACAGCTTGGCGCTGCAGGTTCGCACCCATGAGGGCTCGGTTGGCGTCGTCGTGCTCGAGGAATGGAATCATTGCGGTACCGACCGAGCACATTTGACGTGCGGAGACGTCCATGTAGTCGATTTGGTCGGGGTGGACAAGGCCGGGCTCGCCACCGGGCATACGGCAGAGAACTTCGTTGTCGAGGAAGTTGCCCTTGGCGTCGATATGGGCTTCTGCCTGTGCGATGATTGCCGAATCCTCGTCGTCTGCCTGCAAGTAGACGATTTCGTCTGTGACCTTGCCCTTGACGACCTTGCGGTAGGGAGTCTCGATGAAACCGAAAGAGTTGATGCGGCCGAAGGAGGCGAGCGAGCCAATCAGACCAATGTTCGGACCTTCAGGTGTCTCAATCGGGCACATGCGGCCGTAGTGCGAGGGGTGGACGTCTCGAACTTCCATGCCTGCGCGGTCACGGGACAGACCGCCGGGGCCGAGAGCCGACAGGCGGCGCTTGTGGGTCAAGCCCGAGAGCGGGTTGTTCTGGTCCATGAACTGCGAGAGCTGGGAGGTGCCGAAGAACTCCTTGATAGCCGCGACGATTGGGCGGATATTGATAAGGGAGGACGGCGTGATTGCTTCGGAGTCCTGAGTGGTCATGCGCTCGCGCACCATGCGGTCGAGGCGTGCAAGACCGGTGCGAACTTGGTTCTGGATGAGTTCGCCGACGGCGCGGATACGACGGTTGCCGAAATGGTCGATATCGTCAGTGATGACGGCAACTTCTTTGGCGCCCTTGGCGCAGACAACCGTGGACTGGCCTGCGTGCAGGGCAAGCAGGTAGCGCAGGGTTGCGGTAATATCGCCGACTTCGAGCTGACGATGTGTCAGGTCGGTGTCGATACCGAGTTTCTTGTCAATCTTGTAACGCCCAACCTTAGCGGTGTCGTAGCGCTTGTCGTTGAAGTAGAAGTTGTTGAGCAGCGCGCGGCCTGCTTCGGCGCTCGGGGGCTCGCCCGGGCGAAGCTTGCGGTAGAGGTCGGCGAGTGCTTCTTCTTGTGTCTCGACGCTGTCTTTTGCGAGAGTCTCGAGAAGTGTGGGGAAATCAGAGAATGTTTCGGTGATTTCTTCAGCGCTCAAACCGAGAGCTTTGAGAAAGACGGTGACGGACTGCTTGCGCTTGCGGTCGATACGCACGCCGACAGAGTCGCGCTTGTCGATTTCGAACTCGAGCCAAGCACCACGCGAGGGGATGATCTTGGTCGAGAAAATGTCTTTGTCTGAGGTCTTGTCGGGCGTGCGCTCAAAATAGACACCTGGGGAACGCACGAGCTGTGAGACGACGACGCGCTCAGAGCCGTTGACAATGAATGTGCCGCGCTCGGTCATCAGCGGGAAGTCGCCGATGAACGTTGTTTGGCTCTTGATTTCGCCGGTTTCATAGTTTTGGAACTCGGCGTTGACATACAGTGGCGCGGAGTAGGTCAGGCCGCGCTCACGGCATTCTTCGATTGTGTATTTGGGTTCTTCCAATTGAGGAGCAGACAGGATAAGACCCATCGTCTCTGCATTGTTCTCAATTGGGGATATTTCGTCGAAAATCTCTGCCAAGCCAGATTTTTCACCTGGGTGGGCTTCTTTCCATTCATCTGTACCGACGAGCCACGCAAAACTTTCGATTTGAAGTCCAAGAAGATTAGGTACCTGTAAAGGCTCATTGAGTTTTGCGAAAGAGATACGGTCGGTAACCGGTTTTCCATTACGAGCAGATAGCGAGTAAGTGCGCGAAGCAGGCAAAGGAGTTCCTTCCCTCCGGGCGGTCAACGTGCCACATAAGCAATCCCTTGGCTCTTGTGTTTTCCCTAGTCAAAGCACCCAAAGGGGGCGAGACTTTGACTCGTGCAAAACGTAAAAAGAGCGCAAAAGGGCACAGTTATGCAAAGGTCTACATTACCGCCATTAGGCGCGCTATTGCTAGTCGCTAGCCTATGGAAAGGGTCACGCGCATGACTTCTCTGTCACACTGCTCGTGTTCTACTGTGACACACACTCGCCACAAACGCAAGCACCCCCCGTCATTGCGAGCGAACGAAGTGAGCGCGGCAATCAATATCGGACATTTGTCAGCGTTGCAACGCGAGCAATAAAGGACTATTGATCGCCACGTATTCGGACTTCGTCCTCTTACGATTTCCTCGCTACAGCTACACGAAAGTAAACTTTCGTGAGCCTTCCGCTCGTCAACGTCACTACGGTCTCAAGGAAGCGAGCTTCCTTGGACCTGAGTTGCACAGGTTTAGTGACCCAGTTTTAGCTGTATATTTTTAATTATGTGGTACAAAATTAGGAAAAGGTGTAATATATATGTATCACATAATTGGAGGTTTTGAGATGGATGACGCTCATCTTGTCGTTCTTGAACATGCCTATAAGCATGGTCTGACCGAAGATGAGATTCGTTATGCATGGAAGAACTCTTTTGTGAAGTTTGCTCGCACTGATGATGTGCGCGGCGAAGTGATAGCCGCATTCGGTCCTGCGGGTGAACGTGAAGTCATCATTAGCATTGACGATTGCGTGGGAGTTTTAGGCAGAGCTGAAGGAATGTATGTGTACATCTTTCACGCTTCACTCCCGCCAGTTCCGACACTAAGAATTGAGCTTGAAAATTGGAGGAAGGAACAATCATGACAACAAGTAAGCCGACAACGAGCGAGTTTGTACAAAAGGGTGTTATGTCTCCTGAGACTGCCAAGCTCATTGAAGAGTATGCGCACTATATTGATGTTCATGGAGATGTTCCGCCAGCGAGCAGTGTTGAAGTTCGCGAAGTGGGGCGCCCTCGCCTATTTGCTGAAGATTTAGTGCACGTAAATGCGCGCATCACTACAAGCCAACGCGACTTTGTTGAACGTTACGCGCGCGCGAGCGGACAGTCACGCTCAGACATTCTACGAAACGCACTCGACATGTACCGCCACGCACACGAAAGCGAGCTCGCAGACGCATAATGTCCTGAGCGCAATGCAATAAAACTTGCCCTCGAAACAGCAAAAACACAAAAACTGTGCAAGTCAGGCCAAACGCAAGCACCCTCCCCGTCATTGCGAGCCTGCGCAGCAGGCGTGGCAATCTCTCCCCAACCGTCATCGCGCCCCTCCCCGTCATTGCGAGCACGCGAAGCGTGCGCGGCAATCAATAGTCCCCTTAACTGCTTGCTTTGCAACTCAGCAATCACGTCGGCATTGATCGCCATAACAAGGAGCGTAATGCCTGAGAGAGCTTGCTCGCTCAAGGCTGGAGCGACGCAGTTATGAGAGGCAAACGAAGTTTGCCGAACACGGTCGCACTTCGTGCTCCCTCGCGACGACGGATTGAAAACACG
>JAFYHO010000049.1 GCA_017539125.1 Actinomycetaceae bacterium
AGCGGCTTACGAAATGCTCGATGCGCCCCTTGATCTGTGGCGGACAATGCATGTCATTGGGACAATAGAAGGCCGCTTCGCCTTCAGGACGCACCAGCGGCGTGCCACATTCTGGACATACGGTAGCGAACTCCACACGCGGTCCACGCGGCTCATGGGCGAAAGCAGCATCCACACCAACAATCTTCGGAATAATCTCGCCACCCTTCTCCACGAGGACATGGTCACCCAGATGCAAGTCAAGGCTGCGAATGAAGTCTGCATTGTGCAATGTTGCACGACGAACGACAGTTCCCGAAAGCTGCACAGGATCCATGTTCGCTACCGGAGTAACGGCTCCTGTGCGCCCGACTTGGAACGAGACTTCACGCAGCACTGTGCTCTGTTGCTCTGCCTGGAACTTGTATGCTATTGCCCAACGTGGCGACTTGGCTGTGAGTCCCAGCGCGCGTTGCTGTCGCAGCGAGTTGACTTTAAGTACTATGCCATCCGTGGCCACGGGCAGATTGCGCCGTGCCTCATCCCAATAGTCTATGTATGCATATATCTCGTCGAGGCTGCCGCATTTGCGCATGTCTGTGCTCACCTTGAAGCCCCATTCACGCGCTTGTTGCAGCAACTCAAAATGTCCGGCATCAGCTGCGGGATTGTCCAAGAGAAGATAATATAAGTATGCGTCAAGGCGGCGGTCAGCCACAACGGCTGTTGTCTTGCTCTTCAGAGTGCCGCTGGCAGCGTTGCGCGGATTGGCAAAAAGAGGTTCCTCGCGGCGCTCGCGCTCGAGATTCAGAGCCTCGAACGATGTCCAAGGCATCAGCACCTCTCCGCGAATCTCAAATTCATCGGGCCACGCGCCTTCCTGCAACTGCAGGGGTATTGAGCGTATGGTGCGAACATTGGCTGTTACATCATCTCCCTGCACACCGTCGCCGCGTGTGACGGCACGCACCAAACGTCCGTGTTCATAGTGCAGCGAGATACTGAGACCGTCGAACTTCAGCTCACAACATATTTCAAAAGGCTCGCCGCCAAGACCATCACTGACGCGACGGTAGAAGTCTGCCACTTCCTGACGGTTGTAGGTGTTGGCCAGCGAAAGCATTGGCCGCCGGTGCAGAAAAGTGGGGAAGTCATTGCTTAAGTCGCTGCCCACACGCTGCGTAGGCGAGTTGGGATCGGCCAACTCGGGATGGCGCGCTTCAAGCTCCGTCAGCTCGCGCAATAGGGCATCGAAGTCCTGATCGGAGATTGTAGGAGCGTTGAGAACGTAGTATTCGTGATTATGCCTGTGCAACTCTTCGCGGAGTTGGGCTATGCGTTCTTGTTCTGTCATGCAAAAGTTCTTCTTTCGGATTGACGCTGCAAAAGTACGTAAAAAAACTGAAACGGCTTGCATATTTCAAAAAAAAGTATTACTTTTGCCCCGCAAATTGAGAATTATGATTAGTCTCGCCATACAACAACTGCAAACTCTGAGTCCGGCACAGCAGAAACTGGCCGTACTCTACGCATACGTCGGAGGCCCCCTGTCCGACGACGACCGCACCCAACTTTCCGTCCATGGCACCTGTATGCTCGGCGAGTTGCCCATTCTTACTGCACAGCTCGTGGAACAGGGCTTCGTGGCCACGCTGCCCGCCACACATTTTGCTCCACAATGCGAGCAGATTCGCCCGCGCTACTACGGCGACGTGCTGCTGTTTGCCCTAACGTAC
>JAFYHO010000050.1 GCA_017539125.1 Actinomycetaceae bacterium
CGTCTGCGGCTGGCTTGGCAATCTCAGTCCACGCATCGGCTGCGGGAGCCTCCGTGCCGTTGGCATCGGCGACGTAGTAGAGACCAGCATCGGTCTTGACGTAGAGCTTGTCATCATTCTCAGCACCAAGAACAGCACGGTCGCCACTCTCGAGAGCATCAGCGACGGTGGCGAAGCGTGCATCCTTGAAGGTGTCAGACATTTCGCCAAGCACATCCAATGCGTCCGTGAGGACGGAGCCGAATGTTTTGGTGTCGTCGTAGGTGACTTCCTCACCGTTCACCTGAATCTCGCGGGCAATGTAGCGAACTCCCTTGAGCTTCGGCAGACCGCTAACCGTGGCTTCAGACTCGTTGACATCCGTCTCAGGATCATCTTTGGTCAGCTCGACAGCTAGCGGCGTAGCATCCGCAGGGATGGTATCGCCCTCGGCAAATGCGCCAACAACCTTACCGTCCTTGATATAGACAACCTTCTCTTCTCCGCCCTTAACAGCGAAGATACCGAAGGTGACAGTGTCAATGCCCTCAGGCCATTCCTCGGAAGCTCCCGTCCACTTCTTGACGACGTCAAGCTCGGTGGTTTCAGGTGCGACGGTGACCGTGTTGGTCTTGTAGGTACCTTCAGCGTTATTGCCAAACTTGACGCTGTAGGCGGCCTGGTTAGCCATACCCTCGTGCTCTTCCTCAGAGACGACTGGCCAGTTCTTGGTGCCCTCGTCCAAGGTGAAGGTGGCGCCACTCAAGTCAAGCATACGCACGGTTGCAGCGTCTGGTGTCAGACGCTTAATAGCGGTATCGTACAGACTGTCAGCTGGCGTCAGTTCAGTCCACGCAGCGCCAGTTTTATCTTCATTGACGTAAATATGGGTATTCTTTTCGGCGTCCGTCACCTGGGCGAAGAGGCGTGTGCCGCCCTCAGCAGCCTTGTCAATTGTTCCGCCCACAATAGCGGGATGGTCTGCAAGGCAGTCAACCCAAGCTTGATCGCCCTCTGAGAGATCAGGACTGGTCGCATCAAGATTACGAACGGACGGAATATCACCGTTGTAACGGCCCTCGGCTTCTGCACGCAAATCGCTCCAGCTGTCACCGTCATAGGAATCAATGCTGCCATCCAACAACACCCACTGCTTAGTCTTATCACCATCGCGCCAGGCTCGGAAATCAGCCTTCGTGATAACAAAATACTTGCCATTCACGCTCTTCGCAAAGAGGCGACCAGCCCTGGCTGGCTTTTCGACACCGATCCACAATGGTTGGTCTGGGCCAACCTCCGCAAGAAGGGCAGAGACAAGCCCCATATCACCATTCTCGTATGAGACAGTTCTTAAAGGCGTACCGCGCTTATTGGTGTCTGTGCCTTCCCAGCTTGTGGTCTTGCCATCAACATTGGCTTGGAGTTCTTTCAAAGCCTCGATGCTGCGATACTCGTCCTTAATTCGCGCACCGAAGGTCAGCTGCACCCAGCGCCCGGGAACGTCACGATTCCATTGGATAGTTGCACCAGGCCTAGTGGGATGAGGTTCAACAGGATTTTCAAAGACATGGAGATTCATATTGTCTTTTGCAAATATGACACTCAAGTCTTGCCCGTTAATGCTCATATTAGGAAGATAGTCTCCACCAAGCTTCATATAGTCAAGAAGGCTATTGGTTGCCTCCCTAACAGGCGCAGAGGAAACAGTGCCTCCCTTACCCGGCTGGTGATTGTTGACTTGCTTGACAGTAATCGAACGAATCGCTTTCTTCGGGTCGGTAGTGGGATTGCCGTCTTTATCGGCAAACTCGAGACCTTCAACAAGCGTGTCCGAAAGCGTAAACTCTGTTGCCGAAAGCGGCACATACGCCAGAACGTCATACTCGAAGTCCTGGTCGAAGTTGACAATATCGGCATGGACGTCCTTATTCACATACTTTTCGACGATTGGCTGGTCGTCATTCGTCATAGAAAGTTTAAGGTCCATACCGAAGATGTGTGATTGCAGTACTGGTACTTCCTTCCACACACCTTCCGTTTCGTCCCATACTTTCTCGGTGACGTCTGTGGTTTGCAGGGTAATGACCGCCTTGCCAAGATCGACTTGGTCATGCGTAAAGACATAAGTGTCCTTGGGATTGCCATCTTCATCGTATTCTGTGCACTCAAAATGTAGCCCGTTATTAAACTCAATTGTGACGGCTTTTTTAAGATCATCTCTGACTGCGTCATAGTCCACAACGTCATTAACGTCAGTATGGATAGTCTTAAGTGCCTCGATGAGCTCAATGAGCTTAGCTTTGCCAACCCTACTCATTGGATCGATCTCTTCGTTATCGAACTTACCTTCATAGTCGAGGATTAGCGTGAACACAGGGATCTTTGCTCCGCCATCTTCTGGCGTGAGCTGCAACGGCAAGGCGAACTTACCATTCCACGTATTGCCTGTGGGGACAAGCTCTTGAACCGAATCAAACTCGGTAGCGGGATTAGGAACGCCATCCAATGGCACATCCGCTACTGTTGCTCTCCTGCCGCTCTCTGTCACTGCATCGACATGAATAACAACAGGTTTCTTGGCAGTACTTAAACCCCAGCTCTTGGCAAGTTGCATAGAGGCATTAATACTTACTTGATCTCCTGGCTTACCCAAAACATAGGTACCGTCACCAGCCAAGCCGCCACCGTGACGAGCAATATTGCCCACAATCTTCACCTGGGGGGTTCCCATCGTTGTAGTGCCCTTATTAATCAGGTTAATACGCCCATCCGACTCTGCAGTGACGTATGGAACGATGCTTGATGTACTCGCATTCTCATCTTTCCAACCACTACCTGCGGTAAGGTCGTCGATTGTTACCTTGCCTTCGGCACCAGTGTCAGCGTGAATATCCTGACCACCAGTCCTGCCTGTGGCAGTGGCGACAGAACTGGCGCTGTTATAGTCAGCATCGGCATGAACTTTCTTCGCTCCCGGACCGGTTTTGTTACGCCAATCGTTATATACTGGATTGTCCCAAGGAACAGTACCCGTGGCATAGTTATTAGCGATAACCACTTTTTCCGTAGCACCAGCGCTAAAGATTGTATTGCCATAAGCACACAACCACAGACCACCGCCAGTACCGTCAGTACCTACACCATCTGTCAAGTCGTCAGTATTCTGGTCAATCGTGCCAGAGAATAGTGGCGCATTACTGTCTACACATGTGTTTGGAGCACTCAAGCGCGTTTGCAAGTTGGCATTAATGTCGTCCCACGTTGCGCCCCATTTGTTCGTAAGAGTAGCACTATCAGGGCCTGTTCCAGCCTCATCACGAGCCTCTTGTATACCAGAGACGGACGCATTGTCATGCACATACAAATACGTCAAACTCATAGTGTAGGTGTACAGCGGGTGGTCACCCATAACATAGACAGCGCCACCGAGCATACGAGACATATTATTGGTCAACTCGCCTTTGGTAATCTGCACGGCGTCAGAATCGACAAGAATAGCGCCACCACGGGTCAGTGCTGTGTTGTCGTGGAGCTTGCCATCAAACATCATAAAACGGCCGTCAAGGCGATCATCAAATTGCGGGTGGAGCTTGTCATCGCCACTCATGCGGCCTTGAAGCCAGTCCACACCGTTTTCCGTGGCATAGACTGCACCGCCACCAAACCAAGCGACGTTCTCAGACATCTCACCATCCCACATGACGATTTCGCCACCTTGCTCAACGGTCGAACCGCCACCGAACTGGACACCGACGTTCTTAGAAATCGTCGTGCCCTCATTGATAGTGACTGACGTTCCCTCGCCAGAAACCATAATGCCGCCAGTGTCAGCGCGGTTATTAGTAACGGCACCCGTAATCTCACCCTGCGCGCCGCCCTTGTAGATGACAGCACCAGCTGTGGCAGTGATACCAGTGCCAGCGTCACCTGCGTCAATGCCAGCGTCCTTATTACGGGTACGGCCACCAAAGCCATCAGGATTTGCCTTCTGCTTCGTAGCATTGGGAACGCGAGGAACGTTTGGGCCAGCGCCCTTGACATACTGCTTAATGGACTGGGCGTCCTGGTTGGCCTTGTTATCGTTAACAATGTAGCCAACGAGGTTGTTCTTGATAACGCCCGTATCGCCGATATTGAATGTTGCACCCGCGCCATTGGCAACAACGGGAGCGACATAGCGCGGGGTCGTTTCCTTATCACGCGAAGTAACGAAGTCTGAAAGAGTACCATTCAGGGTTGCGCTGCCGCCCTGTTCGACCTGAATAAAGAAGCCCTTGGGCTCGTAGGTTGTGCCGTCGTCGCTCACTTTGCCCGTGAAGTTGTCGGCAGTATAGGTATTAGCGCCGGGGCAAGCATTCGCTGTACCGTCATCGCTTACCTTACCCGACAAGGTGACACCCTCGGCGATTGTCAGCTGGCCGTAATTGGTCACCTTAAACATGGAGTCGTAAGTCTCGCGCCCTCCCTTGGAATATACGGTGACACCATCAGCACTTCCAGATTGAATAGTGACTGGAGTATTAACGGTGATTGTTCCTTCAGCGACCAGATTTTTAGTAATGGTAATCGGTGAAGCGCCTGAATCAACGGCGTCCTCAAGCTCACCCCATGTTTCTACATTTGCAGGATCGCCTGGAGTGGCTTGTGCGGTGAGAGGCGACAACGCGCCGCCGAGTATTACTGCAAGCACAGCAAAAAACGCAAAGACCGCTATGACTGGCTTGCGTTTCATCGTGGTGATATTCAATTTATATCCTTCCCTAAACGGCTGCCATATTTTTGTGTATGGCAACCCAATTTTTACTATCCACGCCAGTAAGAACACGCAGCTCAACGCCACGCACAGTACCCCTGACACAGACATACCTATACGCCCCCGATTATACGACACCACCACCCCACAAATTCAGCACCTTAGTCCCACACACCCCCTCCCACCTGCACCTTCACCCCCCCAAAACTCCCCCAGTTTCCCCTCCCCAAATTGAACTGCCCCCGTCGTTGCGGCCCTCCCGTCGTTGCGGCCCTCCCGTTATTGTTCGGCAGCTTCGCTGCCTACCACAGTTTCCTCGCTTCGGCTACACGTAAGCAAGCTTCCGTGAGCCCTCCGCTCGTCACTGTGCGAGGGCGCATAGCGCCCGTGGCAATCAATAGTCCATTATTGCTTGCTTTGCAACGCTGACAACTTTCCATTATTGATCGCCACGGTCGCACTTCGTGCTCCCTCGCGACGACGATGTAGACAATCCGTCGTCGCGAGCGCTAACGGTCAGAAAATCTGATACTTTTGCCTAAGTCGTGTTTTCAGAAAAACGCTCAGAGACTTCGCTAACAATGTTCAGCAAAGTTTCTGCTACATCGCGCCAGGACAATTGGCTCGCGTACTCGTTTTCCGTACAGAACCTTTCCCAACGTTCAGGCATTTGCGGGAAATCCGCAATGCGAGAAGCAATCTCCCTTATCTTGTTTAGGTCTTTCTCGTCGCCACGATGTGAGACGGTGGCATGTAGTGCTTGAGCTAGTAAGTTGTAATCGAAGGAAACAAGAGGTGACATGACGAAAGTATACAAATCATAGAAATCGCGCATTCGCGTATTTTCTTCCCCATGAGAAATAACCGAATGTATTTTTTCTGCTAACAATGTTTCATTATTGTAAGCGAGCACATTGATAGTCCTATCTTCTAACAGTAAAGGCATCTCGTATTCGATAGCGCCTGGAGTAATAACATCATCAGTCGATATGTCAATAGCTAATGGTTGCCATGCCCCACCCATAGTGGCTCGCATGAGAAAACGAATACCTTGGTAATCGTGCTCGTGCATAATGGTGACACTTTTGCCCACGTCAAAGGAAACATTATCACCAATATCAATTCCTGCGATTTCTTCGATTATGCGCCTAGTTTCCTCGTGATTTACAGGCAAAGCCCTTACCGTAGCGTCAATATCCATCGTCGAACGCAAATCAACCCCAACAAGGCTGGAAACAAGTAAACCGCCCTTCAAAATAAAACGGTCACGATATTGCGATACGCTCACCCGCTCCATAAAACGTTCCATCATAAACGTTCGCAGCATTGCTTGAGCTAAATCGCTATTTTTATTAGCACGAGCGCGAATCTTGTCGCGCACAGAATCATAAGAATTGCTCACAACAAAACCTCTGCATATATAGAAATTTCTTTTTCCACGCCCAGAATACGGGCATAGTCGGACAACTTTTGAATATCGGTATCGCCATATGAAAAATAGTTACGAATACACGCGCCAAAGGAGGCGCTATCCATACGTTTACGATAACGAACAATATCGCAGATACTGCGTTCCTTATCGTAAACAGGAATAGGGTTATAAAAATTAGTCAGCACTTCCGTACGTCCAAGTTCAAACCACTCGGCACGCACTTCATGAACATCAATCCCCTGCCTACGCAAATGACTAGCGTTATACCCCTTCACAACGCTCACCACAGGCGCGCGAGTCTCTTTTTCAGACAAACCATGAAAATACAAAGCGCTCATGTGGGAAAAAATAATCTTCTCGTTCTGCAAAGCAAGCACATAATACAAATCATTCCACTGGTCGGTGCGCATATAAAGACCATGACCAACCCGCTCATAATGCTCCGAATGCGCCAGTTTTCGCGTTTCATACGTAGTTAAACCCAAAGACTCCCCGTCACTCATACGCAAATAAACAGGAAGAACATCAGGCTTCTCAAGAACAGTGCTCAACGTTTTACTTTTCACGCTGTCAATTATATAAATAACAGCGCAATAATACAACACGTCCCCCGTCGCCGCGTCCCCCCTCCCCGTCGTTGCGAGCGAGCCGCAGGCGAGCGCGGCAATCAATAATGGACATTTGACCGAGTTGCAACGCGCGCAATAAAGGACTATTGATTGCTTCGGTCGCGCGTAAAACGCGCTTCCTCGCAATGACGGGGATGGCGACACTCGTTCCTCGCACAACAACGAACGGAGGGTCGGAATGCTTGCACAACAAGGAACGAAGCGTCCAAGGAAGCTTGCTTCCTTGAGACCGTAGTGACAATGACGAGCGGAAGGCGCACGAAAGTTTACTTTCGTGTAGCTGTAGCGAGGAAATCGTAAGAGGCGAAGGCGAATACGCAGTTGCCATAAATGAGCGAAGTGAGCGCGGCAACCTCATGAATATGTAGGGGGCGCGCCTCCCTCGCAGGAGAGGGAGCGCGCTTCGCCCGTCAGACTAAGGCACTAATAATTTCAAGAAGCCTCAAGAGGTTCTCAAAATTATGTACAATAATCATCAGGACTTGATAAATGATGTACATCATTTATCCTTTCTTTGATGGAAGATTTCCCCCTCGTGCGAGGGGGAAATCTCTTTCCCGGCTGGGAAAGCACCAAACCTCGCCTCTCCCCCTAAAAAAGGCGAGTAAACCTAAACCTGTATGCACTTATCAAAGAACGCGATACACACATTAATCAGCTACGCAAACACAAAAAAGACCCCTCCAAAAAATGGGGATAAGCTCGACATTTTCCCTATCTGTGGACACCAGTTCGCTATGCGAACTGGTGTGCCAGCTGCGTCGTTCCGGTCTGGAACACAAGTGTTCCAGACCCTCCGTTCGTCGTTGTGCGCCCTACGACCCCTGCTTTACTACGGTTTCGAGTATGCTCGCAAACGCTTCGCGACGCTTTGGCTCCTCGGGTGTTCGTTTTTCTTCGGCTTCTCGGGGTAGTCGCGTTCCTTCGGAACGCTACGACCCTCGTCGCTCCTCGGGGTATTCGTTTTTCTTCAGTTTTATCGGGTGTTCGTTTTTCTTCGGCTTCTCGGGTGTTCGTTTTTCTTCGGCTTCTCGGGGTAGTCGCGTTGCTGCGCAACGCTACGACAGGGTATCCGCATTGGCAATCTCCCGCCGGGCCCC
>JAFYHO010000051.1 GCA_017539125.1 Actinomycetaceae bacterium
AAGCGCCCAGTTCTCTACGTTGGCGCTGGCGCTCTGCGTTCGGGCGCTTCCGACGACCTTATTGCTCTGACCGAACTCACCAACGCCCCCGTCGTCAACACCATGTCGGCACGCGGAGCAGTTCCGGACTCCCACCCCAACAACATGGGTATGCCCGGAATGCACGGCGAAATCTCGGCAGTTTCCGCCCTTCAGCACTCCGACCTGATTCTCGCTCTCGGCGCCCGCTTCGACGACCGCGTCACCATGAATCTTGACGGTTTCGCACCGAATGCGACGGTTATCCACGTCGATATCGACCCCGCTGAAATCGGCAAAAACGTCGAAGTCGAAGTGCCTATTGTTGGCGACCTCAAAGAAGCCACAGAGATGCTTCTCGATGCTGTCAAAGAAGCGCAAAAGCAATATGGCACAGTCGATTTGACTGAATGGTGGGAGAGCCTGCGCGCCTTGCGCAAGGATTACCCGCTCAATTGGGACGAGACTGACGACGGTCTGCTTGCACCCCAATACGTTATTGAGCGCCTCGGTAAGCTCGTTGACCCCGATGACGTTATCTGGGTGACTGGCGTGGGTCAGCACCAGATGTGGGCGACGCACTTCCTCCCATTCGAACACCCGCGCACCTTCCTTTCCTCGGGCGGCGCAGGAACAATGGGCTTTGGCGTGCCAGCAGGCATGGGAGCTAAAGCCGGCAATCCCGACAAGACCGTGTGGGTGATTGACGGTGACGGCTCCTTCCAGATGACCAACCAAGAGCTGACAACCTGCCGTCTCAACGGCATCAATATCAAAGTTGCGCTCATCAACAACTCCTCGTTCGGCATGGTGCGCCAGTGGCAAAAGCTGTTCTACAACGAGCGCTATTCCAATACTGACCTGCACGATGGCGCAAATACCGTCGGCGTTCCCGATTTCGTCAAACTCGGTGAAGCCTACGACTGCGCTTCGTGGCGCGTCACAGAAGCCGATGAGGTCGATGAGGCAATCGCCAAAGCGATGGACATCAACGACCGTCCAGTCCTCGTCGAATTCGTCTGCTCGCCCGATGCCCTCGTATGGCCGATGGCACCAGCCGGAGCAACCAACGAGGAAATCATGTACCGTCTCGACAAGTTGCCAGCTGGCGACCCGAACTTCTCCTAAGAAAGGATCACGCTATGAGTCGTCATACCCTGTCAGTGCTCGTAGAAAACAAGCCGGGCGTCCTAACCCGCGTCTCTGGCCTGTTCGCTCGCCGAGCCTTCAACATTCACTCCCTCGCCGTGGGCGAGACGGAAAACCCCGAGATTTCGCGCATCACACTCGTTGTGGACTGCGACCGTCTGCCGCTCGAACAGGTGACGAAACAGCTCAACAAGCTGGTGAACGTCATCAAAATCGTCGAGCTTGACGACGAGTCCTCGGTGCAGCGCAAACTGCTCTTCGTCAAGGTGGCAGCTAATGACTCCAACCGCGCCAACGTGCTACAGGTCGTCGACCTTTACCGTGCGCGCGTTATCGACATGGTGCCGGAGTCAATCTCCATCGAGATTACTGGTCCCGACGCGAAGAACACAGCATTCCTGACCGCTCTTGCCCCCTACGGGGTCAAAGAGATTGTTCAGTCCGGCATTGTTGCTATCGGGCGCGGTCCACGCTCTCTCTCGGAGAAAGTGAGCGCGGAGATTCAAAGCCGCCGCTCGGACGACTAAGACTTATAAACCCAACCCCGTCATCGCGAGGAGCGAGCTCTGCGAGCGACGTGGCGATCAATAATGGAAATTGTTAGCCTTGCAAAGCAAGCAATAACGGAATATTGATTGCCACGCCTTCCTGCGGAAGGCTCGCACAACGAGGAACGGAATCCCCGAGGGAGCTTGCTCACTCGAGGGTGAAGTGACAAAGTTGTTGTAAGCGGCGAAGCCGCGAACAACGACGGA
The DNA here is from genome assembly GCA_017539125.1 of Actinomycetaceae bacterium. GTDB lineage: Bacteria > Actinomycetota > Actinomycetes > Actinomycetales > Actinomycetaceae > RUG11864. Next base: position 1,923 of record JAFYHO010000051.1, read on the forward strand.
TAGAGACAAAGAAAAAACAACGTAAGGAGTAAAAAGTGGCAAAGATTTTCCACGATGAAGACGCAGACCTTTCCATCATCCAGTCCAAGAAAGTCGCCATTATCGGCTACGGTTCGCAAGGGCATGCCCACGCATTGAACCTGCGCGATTCCGGCGTGGACGTTGTCGTCGGCTTGCGCGAGGGCTCGAAGTCTGTCGCCAAGGCGCAGGAGCAGGGCTTGACGGTTCTGCCCGTTGCTGAGGCAGTCGCCGACGCTGATGTCGTCATGATTTTGACCCCCGACCAGGTCATGCGCTATGTTTGGGCTGACGATATCGAGCCAAATCTCAAGGAGGGAGCTGCAATCTTCTTCTCCCACGGCTTCAATATCCACTACGGCTATATCACCCCGTCCGCCGAGCACGACGTGTGCATGGTCGCCCCCAAGGGCCCGGGCCACACTGTTCGCCGCCAGTACGAAGCAGGCCGCGGCGTGCCCATGCTCGTCTGCGTGGAGCAGGACGCTTCCGGCCAGGCGTGGGATTTGGCGCTCTCGTATGCCAAGGCAATGGGTGGCACCCGCGCTGGCGCATTCGAGACGACATTCCGCGAGGAGACCGAGACAGATCTCTTCGGTGAGCAGACAGTTCTGTGCGGTGGCGTTTCCCAGCTCATCGCCTACGGTTTCGAGACGCTCGTCGAGGCTGGCTACCAGCCCGAGATGGCATACTTCGAGGTCTGCCACGAGCTCAAGCTCATCGTTGACCTCATCAACGAGGGTGGCTTGACGAAGCAGCGTTGGTCGATTTCCGACACCGCCGAGTATGGCGATTATGTCTCCGGTCCGCGCGTTATCACTCCCGATGTCAAGGAGCACATGAAAGAAGTGCTCGCCGATATTCAGGACGCAAGCTTCGCCAAGCGCTTCATCGAGGACCAGGACGCCGGCGCGCCCGAGTTCCTCAAGCTGCGCGAAGAGCACCAGAATCACCCCATCGAAAAGACTGGTCAGGAAATTCGTTCCCTGTTCTCATGGAATGCAAACACTGACGATTACACCGAGGGTGAGGCTGCCCGCTAAGTCTTTTTCCGTCATTGCGAGCCTGCGTTAGCAGGCGAAGCAATCTATAGTCCCTTTATTGCCAGCTTTGCACAGCAAGGAGTGGAGGGTCGGAAAGCTCCCTTTCCAGACCGAAACGACGCAGCTGCAGAAGGCGTGCAATGCACGCCGAACAACGCGAGCAATAAAGGGACTATTGATTGCCGCGTCGCTTCGCTCCTCGCAATGACGGTGAAAAAGAACGCAATGACGATAGAGAGCGTGCTAGATAACGCAATCTCCCTCTACAAAAGACAAGCAGAAATAGTAGGCTATACCCATGAGCGAAACACAAGGAAAGAGCATTGATCTCGCAGTCATTCCCGGCGATGGAATTGGCCCGGAAGTAACCGCGCAGGCGGTCAAAGCCCTCAAGGCGGCAATCGAGAAAAGCGATATCGAGCTGTCGATTACCGAATACGATTTCGGTGCCGCGCGCTACAATCGCACGGGCGAAATTTTGAGCGATGAGGAGCTGGAAAATCTCAAAAAGCACGATGCTATTCTGCTCGGCGCAGTCGGCGACCCGTCCGTCACCTCTGGCATTCTCGAACGCGGGCTTTTGCTCAAGATGCGTTTCGGGCTCGACCACTACATCAATCTCCGTCCCTCGCGCTCTTTCCCTGGTGTCCCCACGCCTCTCGCTAAAGAACACGCCGCGAATTTTGTCGTTGTCCGCGAAGGCACGGAGGGCCTGTATCGCGGAGATGGCACCATCGAAAACGAGGGTAGTGATGACGAAGTCGCAACCGAGTTTTCCGTCAACACCGCGCGTGGTGTTGAGCGTGTGGTTCGCTATGCTTTTGACGTCGCTCAGTCCCGTGAAGCCAAAAAGCTGACATGGGTTCATAAGACGAATGTGCTCACGCGCGCAGGCAAGCTGTGGGGGCGCATGGTGGAGAAAGTCGGCGCGGAATATCCAGAGATTGCTGTCGATTACATGCACATTGACGCGGCGACGATTTACATGGTGACCGACCCCGAACGCTTCGACGTTATTCTGACCGACAATCTTTTCGGTGATATCCTCACCGATGAGGCGTCGGCGATTACCGGTGGAATCGGCTTGGCTGCCTCGGGAAATATCAATCCTGAGCGCACAACACCGTCCATGTTTGAGCCAATCCACGGCTCTGCGCCCGATATTGCCGGCACAGGCCAGGCTGACCCCATTGCCGCTATCGGCTCGGCAGCCCTCATGCTCGACTTCCTTGGCTTTAAGGACGAAGCGAAGCTTGTTGAGGACGCCATTATCGACGATATGCGTAACCGTGCGATTGCCCTGGAGACAGGGGTGCGCCTGGTGCGCAATACAGACCAGATTGGCGACGCGATTGTTGCCGAGATACACGAGCCCGCTCAGCACAAACGCTGACTCGCGCATACAAACTAGGAATCGAGAAGTACCATGACATACACACTGACCCAATTGGACGAGCAGGCAGCCGCCCCTATCGCTCCTGCCGATGAGCTTGCCGGCATCTTCGACCTTGTCCCGTCAGAGACTGCGCGCAGCGACGCGGAAGCGGCGGCGCTGATGGAAAATATGGGTTTCGGCTCGAAGTTTTCCGACTACATGGCACACGCGACGTGGACGAAAGAGCAAGGCTGGCACGATAAGCGCATTGAGCCTTATGGCATGATGAGCCTTGACCCTGCCGGTTCGGTGCTTCACTACGGTCAGGAGATTTTCGAGGGCTTGAAGGCGTATCGTCATGAGGACGGCTCGGTGTGGACGTTCCGCCCGACGTACAACGCGGCACGTCTGAACTATTCCGGTTCGCGTCTTGCCATGCCTGAGCTGCCTTTTGAGGATTTCATGGCGTCGATTGTTGGGCTTGTGCGCGCCGATGAGCGCTATGTGCCCACGGGCGAGGGCACGTCCCTGTATCTGCGCCCGTTCATTTATGCTTCGGAGGCGTTCCTTGGCGTGCGCAGCGCTCACCGTTTCGAGTACTTGGTGATTGCTTCGCCCTCCGGCGCGTATTTCGCGAACGGTTTCCAGCCGATTAACCTGTGGGTTGAGCGCGAGTATCACCGCGCTGGCCCGGGCGGCATGGGTGACGCCAAGACGGGCGGCAACTATGCGTCCTCGCTTCTTCCGAAAGTGATTGCACACGATAAGGGCTATGACGAGTGCTTGTTCCTTGACGCTGCGACGAATACGAATCTGGACGAGTTGGGCGGCATGAACGTCTTTGTTGTTATGGCTGACGGTTCGGTCAAGACCCCGCGCCTGACGGGCAATATCCTGCCCGGCGGCACCCGCTCATCGATTTTGCAACTGCTTGATTCTCAAGGTGTGCAGACCAGCGAAGAGACGATCGCCTACGAGGAGCTTGTTGAGGGCATTAAGCGCGGTGACGTTGCTGAGATGTTCGCTTGCGGCACGGCTGCGGTCGTGACCTCTATCGGTTCGCTGACCAGTGATGACGGTCGTGTTGAGCTGGAGATGGGCGAAGTGACGAAGCGCGTTTATAAGGACTTGACTGATATTCAGCTTGGCCGCGCCGAGGACAAGTTCAACTGGCTGTATCGCGTCGCTTAGCCCCCCGTCATTCCCCTCCCCGTCATTGCGAGAAGCAGGCGCAGCCTGCGACGAAGCAATCTCTAGTGACACGATTGCTTGCTTTGCCATGTAGGCTGTTAAAGGGACTATAGATTGCCGCGCTATTCGGCTTCGCCTCTTACAACAAGGAACGCAGGTCCAAGGAAGCTCGCTTCCTTGAGACCGAAGTGACGCAGTTCCCGAAAGGAGCGCAGCAACTGAACACATTTTCCTCGCTACAGCTACACGAAAGTGAACTTTCGTGATCCTTCCGCTCGTCATCGTCACCTTCGGTTCGCTCGCAACGACGGATAGAGATTGTAGTGACGGTTTTTCTTTCGCATTATCCTTTTTTCTGCTAGAACAGAGATATGGCTAAATTGTATTTCCGCTACGGCGCTATGGGCTGTGGTAAAACGATGCAGCTGCTTCAGGTCGCTTTCAACTATGAGGAGCGCGGCCATAAAGTGTGCGTCATCAAGCCTGCGATGGACACAAAAAATGGGGATTGGCTTCTTACCCGTATCGGCCCGGAGCGCCGCACAGATTTCACTTTCACCAAGGACGACAACCTTTTCGACAAGGTGAAAGAAGGATTTTCTGACGTTGCCTGCGTGCTGGTCGATGAGGCGCAATTCATTACTCCTGAACACGCCGACCAGCTCTCGGAGATTGTCATTCGCCTAGGCATTCCCGTCATGGCTTACGGTCTGCGCCTGAACTTCCGCCAGACGGATGGCGGTTTTGAAGGGGCGACCCGCCTGCTTCAAATCGCGCATGATATCGAGGAAATCAAGACGATTTGCGAATGCGGCAATAAAGCCACCCGTCAGGCGCGCTTCCTAGACGGCGAACTCGTCACGACCGGCCCCGATATTCTCATTGACGACGGCAGCACCAAAATCGAGTACCGCGCCCTCTGCCCAGCCTGCTTCCTTGCCTACCTCGAAAACTCCCCGAAATAACGACACACTACATATTGTTTACCAAAGTTAGCTTTGGTAAAGTGTACTTAGGTAAAACGCATTTTAGTGTTTTGGAGGGCGTATGTTTATTGGGCGCGAGCGTGAGCTCTCTACGCTCCGTAACAAATACGAGAGCGGAGTTTTTGAGTTTGTCGGTGTTTATGGTAGGCGCCGCGTGGGGAAAACGGCACTCCTCACCGAATTTACAAAAGACCTGCCTAACGGTTGGTGTACAGCTGTTGAAGCAGACGCGCAAGCTAATCTTGTGAACTTATCTAAAGCGGTCTATTCTTTGCAGAATCCCAATGCGCCCCTAGAATCAGCGCCAGTATTTGCCGATGTATCAGGAGCACTTGAAGCTGCCTTCGCGGCAACCAAAAAGACAAGGGGAGTGCTCGTCATTGACGAGTTTCCCTACATGGCACAAGCCGACCCAAGCTTTTCCTCAACCCTTCAAGCCGCTATCGACCGTCATCATGCACACTCGCAACTCTTTCTTATCCTGTGCGGCTCGTCCTTATCCTTTATGAAGCATCAATTATTCGGCAAGGAAAGCCCTCTGTACGGCAGGCGAACAGGGCAAATCGAGCTTAAACCATTCGATTATTGGCAGGCGCGTGCCTTTTTCCCCGATATGGACGCCACAGATAGTGCCGCGCTATATGCCATGACAGGTGGAATCCCGCTCTATCTTCGCCAATTTTCCCCAACGGCTTCCGTGGAAGAAAATATCTCGCAGGTTTTCCTCAATCCAAGTTCGATTTTGTACGAAGAGCCAGCTAATTTGCTCAAACAAGAGGTTCGTGATGCGGCGAAATATCACAAGGTTATGTCGGTTATTGCTGCTGGCTCCTCGCGACACAATGAAATTGCTACTGGTTCTGGGGTTGGTTCATCAGCTTTAGACTACTATCTCAAAGAGCTAGTTGAGCTTGGTCTTGTCTCGCGTGAAGAACCTGTGACGGGTCGCGGAGGCAGGAGGGCAGTGTGGAAAATTGACGATTTACTTTTCCGTTTCTGGTTTCGTTTCATTCGTCCTCGTCAGCCACTTATTGACCGTGGGCTTGCGGAAGGTGCTGCCTCGATAATTAAAGACGAATTGCCTGATTATATGGGGACGGTCTTTGAACACATGTGCCGAGATTGGTTATGGCGAGAGTATGGAGAAGGTCGCCTTGATGTCGATATTGTTGATATTGGACGTTGGTGGGGCAACGATTCTCGCAAGCGTGAAGAAGCTGAAATTGACCTAGTGGCAGTTGGCAATTCGGGAACAAGCCTTATCGGTGAATGTAAATGGCGTAACGAGCCTGTGGGTGCGGACGTTGTAGAGCGGCTCGATTCGCGTGCCTGGCTCGTGGGGGCAGACCAGCAGATTCCGCGATATGTTTTTTCCCGAGAAGGTTTTGATTCTTCTTGTCGTTCTGCCGCCAAAGACATGGGCAATGTACGCCTCATATCTTTTGAGGAAATGAAGGGTTAGGGTGTTGAGCCTGTATTCTCCGTTATGTGAAGTACTGACAACTGAAAGAGCTGCGAGCATGGCTGGCAAATGAGGAGCTTATTTAATCGGTGCGTTGGCGTGGTATTGTGCAGGCTAGGACGTGTATTTCTGAGAGGTGATTATCGTGCCGGTCGATGAAACTGAGAAGGTTATTTGTGACGATATTGCCGTGCAGGCGCTACGCGGAGACGTTGAAGAAACATGGATTATGTGTGGGCATACAAAGGATTATCGCGAGTTCACTTTGCAGGCGACAGCTCCAGACGGGCAAGTTTATGAAGTGACAGAAGATATGTCTATTTGGCATTGTTTTCGTCAGTTGCGTAAAGAATTAGGTGAAGAAAATATCCGTTTTCTTTGCAATGGTTCTCGTGTCAATTTTTATCCTCGTACGCACTATGGAAAAGTGGGATATCTTCTTCCACCACGCAAACCTAGTCATTTTAAGTCGTTGTTCAGTAAGGGAACTTACCCATTTGTCGGCACATTTGAGCCAGCGCCGTTAGAGGAAATAGTGACGGTAGCTGAACAGGACGCTTACGCTCAACGATATTTCGACTCCTAAAATTAGCGGGCAACTTTAGTTGAGTAAGATGGAGAGGCGCATGTCTGACGCGAAGAAAATCGAGAAGATTTTGAAGAGAAGAAAACAGTTTTTTATGGAATTTTCCTCGGGTTGGTACGGTCGTCCTTATGACAGCTCGTATCGGAGACGTTACATATCCGAGCAAGAAGATTCTCTCATCATCTATCTGGACTTCTACGGCAACAGCTGCGACGTGTTCCTCAAAAAACCACTTCGCATAACTGTTTTTTGTACCAAAAGGTTTTTACGGAAGAAGAAATGGGTACGGATTGAATCTCCGCATATTATTTTTTCTGACGAGACGAAAAAACTTAAGGAAGAGAAAGACGGTTGGGTGGAATTTTTCACGATGTTTTAGGGTGATGGACGGGCGTTGAGAAGTTTGGCGATGCGCTGGGGGCTGACTTTTTCGCGCGTGCCGAGCTGCTGGGCAAACAGGGAAACACGTAATTCTTCGACTAGCCAGCGCGCCTGCTCGCAACGCGCAGACAGCTCGTCATTTCCTGTATCAATGGCGTCGCGCTCCGCCTGGGCGACCATATCCGTGACCTGCTGGAGTTGCCACGCCAAAGAATCGTCCCTGCCCGGATTCTCCTCCGCCTTGGCAAGGCGAATACTATCTGCGCGCAGATAACGCACAATATCGCTTAGGCGGTCTGGGGGAGTAGCGCCAAGAAAACCCTCATAGAGCAGAGACGACACATGCTTTTTGATATCAGAAAGTGTAGCGAGAAGCGCCAGAGACGACTGCTCTTTGCATGCAGCCTTGACCTCGCTTGCCTGTGTGCAAATTTCGGCCACAAGCCCACTAATGCGATAGACCTCGTCCTCAAAGCTATCGCGTCCCCACGCGGCAATCTTCTGGGCATCCTGCTCGGGAGACTGTTGACACAGCGAGCGGGCCGCACACAATTGAATATCTTCGACAAGTTTGCCTGTTGACGAATACGGCGAGGACGCCAAAGCGAGAGACTGGCTGCCGCTCCAGCGGGACGTCACCCGCCCCTCGTCCAGGCGTAGCTGCTCATAGACCTCGTGTGTTACCACACCGTCATCGCGAGGGGTCGCAGACCCCGTGGCGATCAATAGTTCATTTACTGGCTCGCTTTGCGAAGCGGGCAATTGTTTTGGTATTGATTGCCGCGTCGGGCGCGAAGCGCCCTCCTCGCACAACGAGGAGTGGAAGGTCCGTGAAAGCTTGCTTTCACGAGACTGGAACGACGAAGTTGTGGAAGGCGCGGAGCGCCGAACAACGACGGATGTCTGCTTGGTTTCGTGGAGCGCCTGGGCGACGGCCTCTTTCATCACCGAGCGAGTGGCGCTTGTGCTGCGCTTGCGCAAGTTGCGTTTCAGAAGCTCCAACGAGGTCGATTCCTCCAACACAGCGCCGCGCTCGGACATCACCCGAAAATGCATACGCAAATAATCGGGCAACTGTGTCTTGTCCCAATCGTCCTCGGTAATGCTCACTCCGCGCAGCTCGCGGACGCAGTGAGTAAAAGCCTCCTGGAAAGTGGCCGGCGCGCCAGAAGTACCAAGCTTCGCCTTAGGCGCAGTTGGAGCAGGGGGCTCTGCCTGTGCAATCGCCATAGCGAGAGCGTCAAACTTGTCCCCGCGTTGGCGAGCCAAACCAGCCGTCAAAGCTTCCTTATCGACTGGCGTGCTTTCATCGTCATTTCCAGCAGCTTCTGCGTGCAACACTTTAGGCTCGTCCGCCCACGGAGCATATGGCTCAAGAAGCCCCACTAGCTCGCGCGCCACATCAGGAGCCGGCACAAGCTGGCGGCGAATACGCTTGGGCAAAGCTGAATAGTCGAGACAACCAAATCCTCAAACATACCCGGCACAAGCCAGTCAAAATCACGCGAATCAACCTGCTCAAGTGCCGTCACGGGAATCTCCACCGTCACCCCGTCACCATACGTGTCGGGATTAAATGTGTAGACCAGCGGGAACTCCATATCACCCTGCCGCCACACTTCAGGGAAATCCTTGTCGCTCACCTCGAGGTCGCCCACCAAAAACTCCTGGCTGAAATCGAGAGAATCCCCGCGCCCAGCCGCGCACTCCTTTTTCCACCACAGGTCAAAATCTGCGCCAGAGGTAATCGAAGCGGGCAGGCGCTCGTCATAAAAATTCGCCATGGCGCGGTTATCGGCCACCAAGCCGTGTTGGCGTAGGCGCTGAACACTCTGCTCAGCCTCGGCAAGAGCCTGAGCATTGCGCTTCAAAAAGGCGTGCGGGGTGCGCCAATCACCCTCAACCAGACCGTGTTCGATAAACATCTCGCGCGCAATCTCGCGGGCAGAATCGTCGCCCACACGAGCCAGTAGCACAGGGCGGTCGGCGGCAACTGTCATGCCATAGAGCGTGACCTTCTCGCGGCACATTGCAGCCCCATGCTTGGCCGACCAGTACGCCCCCGAATAGCTGCGCTTGAGCAGGCGAGGGGCAGCCTCCTCAATCCAACTGCCCTCGATGGCGGCGACCGTGCGGGCAAAAAGCCGAGACGTCTCGACCAGCTCAGCCGCCATCACCCACTCCGGCGTGCGACGATGTAGCCCGGAGCCTGGCCAAATAACAAAATGTGTGCCGCGTGCGCCCTCGTAATCGCGCGTGCGCGGCTGATACGTGCCCAGATTGGACAGCAGCCCGACCAGCAGGGAACGGTGGATAGCGTCCGCACTCGGCGTATCGGCAGAGCGCCCAATATCGCGGCAGGCAGCAATCGCAGGGGCACTATGTGGAGACGCTCCAAGGGTTGAAGTGTTCTCTTGGCGCGCTCGTTCAATGCGCCCCCCACTGGGCAGAGCTAGCGGGCGAATATGCAGCCCGAGCCCCTTCGCCATATATTCAAGCTGGCGCACCACATCAGTCCATTCGCGCCAGCGCAAATAGTTGAGGAACTCCCCGCGGCACAAACGCCGGAACGCCGAGCCCGACAAATCGCGCTGTTGAGTGCGTAGATAGCGCCAAATATTCAGGTAAGCAAGAAAATCGGACGACGTCGTATTGAAACGGGCATGGAGCTGGTCGGCCTGGGCCTGGAATTCTAGCGGGCGCTCGCGCACGTCCTGCACAGACAGCGCCGCCACCAGCACAAGCACCTCAGAGGCACAGCCGTTGCGCTCTGCCTGCAAAAGCATACGCCCAAGGCGCGGGTCAATCGGCAGGCGCGAAAGTTGCCAGCCAATACGGGTCAGGCGCATAGACTTTTTCCCTCGCACAGGGCGAGTGTCCAGCGCGCCAATCTCTTCCAACAGCTGAATGCCCGCGCGAATAGCGCGCGGTGTGGGCGGGTCGATAAAAGGAAAAGCAGAAATATCGCCTAGGCCGACAGAGAGCATTTGCAAAATCACCGATGCCAGCGAAGTGCGCTGAATCTCGGGCTGCGTGTATTCGTCGCGGTGCTCAAAATCGTCCTGCGAATAC
>JAFYHO010000007.1 GCA_017539125.1 Actinomycetaceae bacterium
ACGCACCTGAGAAACAGTTGTAATCGTTTCTGCGGAAAGGGCCATGCACAGCCCGCACGCAAGCGCGGCGAATTGCATTGACTTGGCAAGTAGTTTCATACGTCCAGACATTTGCTTGTATTATAGCATTTCCTGCCTGCGGCAATGTATACCGCCTTTTGGCGGTGTTGCTATACTATGGGAGGGGGAGTTATAATATGTAGCAACTAAAGCCATGCCGTGCGTGTCGTGCGTGGGACAAGCAAAGAAAGGAAAGACCGATGGTAAAGAGAAGGTTGTTGTTGGCCGTCATCGCCTTTGTCGCAGGTGCATTTTTAAGTCAAACGGCGTCAGGGGAAGATGTTGTGATTGATACATCAACTTCGCGATTGTGGAGCACAGTCACAGAATCGTCCGTGGTACTTCCTGTGCCGTGGCCGCAGGGTGCCTCCTCGGCGAGGCTTGTCACTCCTGCGTCGGGGCTTTTCGCTGGTGTTGAGGTGAATCTTACAAAAGGAGTGGATTCGTCGTATGCTCTTGCGCTTCCGAGACCTACCGGGCCTGATGCTGAGTATGTCGTATCACCTACGATTGAATTCAGGAATGCCGATGACGAGACGCTTGCGCCAGGTCTGGAGGCGTCGTTTGGTGTAGTGTGCGACGCTACTTATTTCAGGGGGACTGACACCGCCTCATCGTCTTGGACCAACATAAAAAGCAAGGGGAGTTATGTGCTTCCCAAGCCTACCAGCGAGACGTCGTGCCAGGTAATATATGGGGGGCTAACAGCAACTAACACCATACCAGAAAGCTGCGCATGGACGGTTTTCGCGCCAAGGAAAAGCGGAACGTATTCCCTTTCGCTGCTTCACGAAGATGGTGAACTTTCGGCTTCGGCTATGCTCAATGCATTGGCGGGCGGTCTTATGTTTTTTATAAGGTAAAAGGAGTGTGGGTATGAGCATACGAAATATCATATTTGCAGTTGCGCTTGCATCAATGGCTTTTGTCGCCACAGGCGCTACGGTTGAGCGCGTCTTTGCCCGCCAGATGTGGCCGTGGCAGGCGCACTTCGAGGTCTCCTATGTGCTCAGGGCGTTACCCGCAGAGGCCGTTGACGTCTCGCTCAAGGTCTCGGCAGGCGGAGACGAGTACGCCATTCCCGCATCGGAGCTTTTGGGCGAGACGGCTGGACTGACAGCCGGCGAATATAAGCTCGTCTGGGACTCAACGGCTTCCTCAGTTCCGACAGCGGCATGGCTCAAGGCGCACTCCGGACGGCTTGTGTTCAGTGTCGTCACCACGCCATCTGCATCAGCAGCAGAATATCTTGTCATCGATCTTTCGGGAGGCGCAGAAGCGGCGTCGTGGCCGAGCGAGCGCATGATTGGAAGACCGTATGGCGGATGGACCGACGAATACAAGACGACAAAACTCGTCCTGAGGCGCATCTATGCGGGTGGTTCTGGCAATATATTCTCGTCCGCGACCGGCGTGACGTTCAAGTTCGGCTGCGATTCAGGCGCTGATCAGGAGTACAAGTGTAGTTTTGACTTTGATG
>JAFYHO010000008.1 GCA_017539125.1 Actinomycetaceae bacterium
CCGACCGTTGGTTCTCACGCTCGGCAAAGCTCAAGCCCGCTTGGCTTTGCACTCTCTTAATCGAATCATTCATAAGCATTAATAGTTTAAATTGTTAATAAATAAAATGTTATTTGGTAAAAATTATCTTGTTCTTCTTCTTTCTCGGAAAACTCCGCTAGTAGCCTTATTACAGTGGCAAATATACGAAATTTCTCCGACATTCGAGGGATTTACCCCCCCCTAAATCGCAAATTTTAACACTTCCGTCCCGTTTCCGTCGTCCCCGCCTTCCGTGTCGCCGCGCACAGCTCCATCGCCCAAATATCACTTGAGACAAAACGGATAAAACGCCATCCGCCGAGCCCATCTCTCGATGTCTCGGCGGATATTTGATATTTATTTCTTCTAAAGGGAATGTGCGGGTGTGAGGCTACATTTCTAACTCACGCAGCAGGTCGTTGAGAATGTAATCGTCGCTCTGCAGCTGCAGGCCGCTGTCGGGGTTTTCGAGCAGGGCGTAGGTGCGCGAGTTGTAAAGGATGTCAAGCGCGCGCTCGGCACTGATGTCGAGGCGTTCGGCCAGCAGGGCGGCGATGCGCCCGGTCTTGCGCCAGAGTACTTGGTCTCTCATCGTGCGCCTCCTTTCTCGGCAACGGGTTCGGTGCCGACGAAGCGCAAACAGCGGTCGACGATGGTCTGACGGCTGATGCACATCTGGTGGGTGGGCTTGGCGAAGCGCAGCTGACCGATGGCCTGCTCGGCGGTGATACGTCCGGCGTAGTAGTCCTCGACGGTGTCGATAACCTGATCGTTGGCCACGCCACCCTCTATGATGTCGTAGTCACGCCAAGGCTCCTCGCCGCGGCGGCTGCTCACGATGAAGTCGAGCCACTGCTGGTCGTAGTGCTCCAGACGGAGGCGGCGGACGTCGGCGGGCAGCAGGCTCTCGTCGAACTCGTAGATGGAGAGCAGCGGTGTGTCGGCAGCGCGGATGACGCAGACGCGACGCGCCCAACGCTCGGCCTGCTCGCGCAGGTTGGTGACGTAGAATCCCGGACCGAAGTCCAACTCCCTGCGGCCTACGCCGGTAAGAGGCGCTGGCACGCTGACTGATGAACCGTGATAGAGCGTCGTCATCGCTGGCCTCCTTCCTTCATGTCCCAGTTCTTCAGCGCCTGTTCCACGTTCCACACCACGCCGTCGATGCTCTCGGCGTGCAGCGTGTCGTAGCAGTCGAGCAACAGCCGCTTCACCAGTCCGTGGCGCTTCAGCCGGTTGTGCAGTTCAGTGGTGGTGATGCCCATGTGGCGTGCCGTGGCCCCGATGGCCAGCGCGGCAAACTGCGTATTCCGTATCGATGCTTCCATAATCATTGTTTTATTGATTGAACGCTGCAAAGATACAACTTTTCCGCGATATTATCGCAGAATCCCTCAGAATTTTTAATATCCGTAATGTCTCAGTAAGTCAAAGAACGATTCGTATTTTGATGCTTTTATCAGGCTATGCGCCTGTCGCAGCCAAGGTGAACATCATCACGATGGCGGTCAATACTCTGGCCAGTGGCGAGTTTCCCCGTCGCCCGACCCTGGAAATGAAGTTGTTTTTCTGAGTCATAATCGTTATAAATTAAATTGATAATAATAATATCAATTGGTAAAAAATATCTCTCTCTCGCCTGAGACCATCAACGGATATGTCGCCCCGCCGCTCCACGCGCCGGGAAACAAATACGCCGAGCCCATCTCTCGATGTCTCGGCGGATATTATTTGTTTGTAGGGGGAATGTCGGTGCTACTGCGGAATGATTCTTACATTTGAAGGCATGATAGAACGGACGATGTGGTTGGGGTTGAGTGAAATCGGTTGCTTACCCATCGCCGTTGATTAGAATGCCAAGTGTGGGAACTGTTTCTTCTCTTCCTCCGTCAGCGTGCCTACCCAGCTGGCCACCCAGATGTCAAGCAGTCCGTCAACGAGTTCCTTGCGCGTCAGTCCGTTCTTCTGCAGAAGCAGTTCGAGTACGCCTCGGCGCTCCATCTCCACTTTTTTCTGTTTCTCGCTCATAATCGTTACATTTTTAGTTTGACGGTGCAAAGATACAACTTTTCTGCGAAATTATCGCAGAATCTCCTAAAAAATAATATCCGTAATGTCTCAGTAAGTTAAAGAACGCTTCTTTCTGTTTCGTATTCCGTCATCCGGGCGGGCCGCCGTCGGAGAGCTCCTGCAGCGTCTCGGCGCGCCAGACGAGGAACGCCACGAGCGCCACGGTGAGCAACTGCGAGAGATACTCGCGCGCCATCTCGCCCATGTTCGACGTGTAGAGTCCGTAGACCGCCAGTAGCACCAGCGCGAACACCAGACTCTGCCACAC
>JAFYHO010000052.1 GCA_017539125.1 Actinomycetaceae bacterium
CCAATCATCTTTAGCGATTTCCGCGCCATCACCCTCTTCAAGAACAGCGACTTGGATATTGGCTGGAGCTTTTGATTTAGGGAAAACAATCTTAGGAATGTCGCCACTGGTGTCAATAGTCGGCATTCCCTTTGCCGAGACGACAACTTTTGGTGCGTCATCGTCCGAACCAGTCGAGGAGGACTGCGACGAGGAAGAACAAGCGCTCAAAGAAACAGCGAGCGCGCCAATAGCAAAAAGGGAAACAATGCGGCGTTTCATGTTTTTCTCCAACTTATCTCGGACGATTAGGCGAAAGACTGTCCGCACGAACAAGTGTTGGCAGCATTCGGATTATCAATCTTGAAACCGTGAGACTCGATGGTGTCGACGAAAGAAATCGTCGCACCCTCAAGATAGGGCTTGCTCATCTTGTCTACGACCAGTTCAAGACCGTCATACTCGCGGACGGCATCGCCCTCCATGAGCGGACGCTCGTCGAAGTAGAGCTGGTAAATCAAACCTGAGCAGCCACCGGGCTGGACGGCAATGCGCAGACGCAAATCGTCGCGACCCTCTTGTTCCATAAGAGATTTCGCTTTCGCGACAGCAGCATCGTCAAGGCTGACGCCATGAGTGGCAACAGATGTCTCGGTCATTTTTCCTCCAATTTTTCTACGTTTAAGGTCAAGCCTACGTGTCCGAGGCGTGACATGCCAGAGCGGATGGGCGTGAATGAGACCACGCGCGCGCAGTTTTTCTTACCAACCCCACGTTCTCGCCACTGATGCGACGCGCTGAGTGAGCGCTTCTTCTGCTTCATGACCTGCGTTTTTGTCGAGATGTGACGGTGACGTTCCCTCAAGAAAGGATAGGTGTGGACGTAGTTCGTAAGCACCCGACAAACCTAATTGTTTCAGTTCACCCTTAGCGATTGCGCCATAATCGTAGACGAGAACGACAGGCGGATCGGTGTCCGCGACGTCAAGAGCTGCCAAGGGACCGGAGGGAAGGTCTGCTTCGATTGCTCCGCTGATATAGAGAAGGAGGTCTGCTTCTTTAATCTGCGCACTCAGGCGCGAGCGGACAGTCAAATCGCCGACGCTATAAAGCGCGCCTCCTAGACATTGAATGACGAAAGCGAGACCTCCGCCTGCACCGGCATATTCTCCTCGCGGGTTTGGACTCTCGCTTGCGCTGAGAAAACGGCTACGCCCCAGTGTTTTCTCGTAGGCATCGGCGAGAGATTGCGCGTATTCGCCGATACGCGCATCGAGGTCTTGGGCGGTTTGAGACTCTAAACCATAACGCATATGAGCACGAGCGATTCCGCTGAAACCAGTTAAGCGTTGAGCGTTAGCTGCCAGTACAATAAGGCGCATTGTGCCTAGTTTTTCGCGGGCTGCCGCTACGGCGCTTACTAGCCACTCCTGATTGAGATTGCTTCGTCGAGATTGCTTCGCTCGCCTTTCCGGCTCGCTCGCAATGACGGAAGAATAATCGTCATTGCGAGGAGCGTCAGCGACGCGGCAATCTCCAGCTGTCATAC
>JAFYHO010000053.1 GCA_017539125.1 Actinomycetaceae bacterium
ATTGATTGTTCGTTCGCTTCGCTCACTTACAACAACATCGTCACTCCACCCTCGAGTGAGCAAGCTCCCTCGGGGCTTCCGTTCCTTGTTGTGCCACGCCTGCCTAAACGGCAGGCTCGCAATGACGGGACATGAAACGGGCATCGGAGAAGTCGGCGTCCTCCAAAGGAACCATCTTTTCGCGACGTGCAAGACGATAGCCGACCCACAGGGCGACAAAAACCAGCAGACCAAGATACGGAGTGAAAGACATCCAATTCTCAAGGCTCAGCTCAACACCCATATTCTGGAACACAATCACAATCGCACACATCACCATGGCAATAATTGGGCCCGCCGGGAAGAACTTTGCGCGATAGGGCAGTTCGTCCAAAGAATGCCCCTGAGCGAGGAAAGCCCTGCGGAAACGCCAATGCGTCCACGCAATACCCAGCCAGCAAATAAACCCAGTAAAACCAGAGATATTCACGAGCATGATATAAGCGTCTCCGTCACCAATCAAAGACGAAATGAAACAAATCGACGCAACCGCCGTCGCCACAATCAAGGCTCTCATAGGCACACCGCGCTTATTCGTGACGGCAATAGCCTTGGGCGCTTGCCCCTGAGTCGCCAGCGCGTGGAAAACACGGCTGGAAACATACAAACCGGAATTGCCCGCCGAAAGAATAGCGGTCAAAATGACGGCATTCATCACCGAAGCGGCAGCGGCAATACCGACTTTTTCAAAGACCAACGTGAACGGCGAAACGGCAATATCAGAGACGTCAGAGCGCAAGAGATTCGGGTCGGTGTAGGGAATAAGGAAGCCGATGATAGCAATTGCTAAAACATAGAAAAGGAGAATACGCCAGAACACTTGGCGGGTCGCCTTCGGAATTGCTTTGGTCGGATTCTCGGTTTCACCAGCGGCAATACCAAGCATTTCCGTACCTTGGAAAGAAAAGCCTGCGACCAGAATGACGGCGAAAATGCCCATGAAGCCGCCAACGAAAGGCGCCTCGCCCTCCGTCCAATTCTGGAAACCGACACTCTCGCCACCGAAAATACCAAGAATGACGAGCACGCCCAAAACGATGAAAACGATAACCGTCACGACCTTAATTGAGGCGAACCAGAACTCGCTTTCGCCGTAGAAGCGGACGGACAGCGCGTTGAGGGTAAAGAGCAGCACAAGGAAGATTGCCGACCATATCCAGCTTGGCACGTCAGGAAGCCAGAACTTCATAATAATTCCCGCGGCAACTATTTCCGTCGCGACCGTCACCGCCCAGTTAAACCAGTAATTCCAGCCCATTGCGAAGCCGAAACTGGGGGAGATGAAGCGGCGTGCGTACTCGGCGAAAGAGCCGTTTTCGGGGATGAGCGCTGCCATTTCGCCCAGGGATTGCATGAGGAAATAGACCATTGCGCCGATGATGGCGTAGGCGAGCACCGCGCCGCCCGGACCTGCCGTTGAGACGACCTCGCCGGAAGCGACGAAAAGGCCTGTGCCGATTGCACCGCCCATAGCAATCATGGTGAGGTGGCGTGACTTGAGCTTGCGCTGTAGTGCTTGGCTTTCGGGAGCTTGTGTGGTGGCGTTTGTGTTCGCGCTTTCGGGAGCTTCACTCCTGCTTTCACTCATAATGACATCCTTTCCTTGAGCTATTACAGTTTAATCAGAAAAGGCGGAGAAAATGCCATGACGCCCATTATTGTGACTAGACTGAATGCAGCTACGAAAGGCAAGGAGAATAGAGATGTCACAGAATGCGTCATATCCCGAGCAGTGGTTCCGCCCGGAGCTTTTGAGCCTGCCAGCTTATGTGCCCGGCGGGGTCGTCGAGGACCCGGAAGTCATCAAGCTCGCCTCCAACGAGTTGCCTTTCCCGCCGCTCAAGCAGGTGCAAGCAGCTGTCCAGGCTGGGATTGGCGATTTGAATCGCTACCCCGATATGTTCGCCACTGGGCTCAGCGCAGATCTCGCCCGCTTCCACGAGTGGGACGGTGGAATCGTTATCGGTGGCGGCTCGACGGCACTCATCGAAAAAATCATGCAGGCTGTTGTGCGGCCGGGGCGCGAGCAGGTTGTTTACGCCTGGCGCTCTTTTGAGGCGTACCCGATTGCCGTGCAGGCGGCCGGTGGAACGTCGGTGCAAGTCCCTCTTGCCGCAGGCGGAGCGCATGACCTGGAAGCCATGCTTGCGGCGGTCGGGGAGCAGACGGCAGCCGTTATGGTTTGTTCGCCCAACAACCCGACAGGCGTCGCTTTGACGCACAGTGAAGTCGAGGCTTTCTTAGAGCGTGTACCTGTGAGCGTCCCTGTTGTCCTCGACGAGG
>JAFYHO010000054.1 GCA_017539125.1 Actinomycetaceae bacterium
CCCACCCTCGGGCAGAGCGGGCACCGAGCCCTTGTGACGGCGAACGGCTTCAACCATTTCATCATTCATGCCCTCGACAGCGAGGGGCTCGAAGTCGAGGACGGTCATCACGTCGTCCGCTGCGCTTGGCATATCAGGAAAGCCGAGGACGACGAGCGCGGGCGAAGCTGGCACAGGCACAAGGCGCACGACCGCTTCGAGAGTGATAGCGAGAGTGCCCTCAGAGCCGACGAGGAACTTGGCGAGATTCCGCCCATTTTCAGGCAGGAGATGTTCGAGGGCATAGCCGGAAACTTGGCGTTTGAATGTGCCCATGTGGGTGCGGATTGCCGCGAGGTGGCTATCTGCCAGCTCGGCAAGACCCTCAATCTGCTCACAGCCCTCACCTGCGGTGATAGTGCGCCCGTCGGCAAGCAGTGCAGTCAATTCGACGACGTTATCCGAGGTGCGGCCATAAGACAGGGCGTGTGCACCGCAGGCGTTGTTGCCAATCGAGCCGCCGAACGTGGCACGATTTTGCGTCGAGGGGTCAGGACCGAAGCGCAGGCCGTGCTTTGCCGCTTCTTTTTGCAAGTCACTCAAAATGACACCGGGCTGAACGCGCGCTGTGCGCGCCTCAGGGTCAATCTCGATGATTTTGTTCATGTAGCGCGAAAAGTCGAGGACAATACCTGCACCAATAGAATTGCCGGCAGTTGATGTTCCTGCGCCACGCGAGGTGAAGGGAACGCCTGTTTCACGAGCAATTGTGAGGGTGGCTTCGACATCGGCGGCGTCGCGCGGGAAAACGACGATGCGCGGGGCAATACGGTAGAGGGAAGCGTCTGTGGAGTATTCTGCCCGTCGGCGCGTAGAATTATCGACTTCTCCGCGCACTACTTCGCGCAAGCGCGCTGCCAATTCTGCGTCGCTGATTTTTGCGTGTTGACCTGCCACCGCAACTCCTTCGTTCGCCTATGTCATATTCTGCCCTGCCAACGCTCTCCCCTTGCCCTAATCCTGCGGGAAGTGCGCCACTCTTAGCCTCGCACACCCGTCACCGTCACCACCGTCACACGCAGTTATATGGAATCATTCAAGTCTTGATGTTAGACTGGCGGTGAACTCAGACCTAGAAAGATTGAGAAAGGACAAACGATGTCACTTATTAACAAGGAAGTTGCAGACTTCAGCGTTCAGGCACTCAAGGACGATGAATTCGTCACCGTCACAAAGGACGACATCCGCGGCCAGTGGAGCGTTTTCTTCTTCTACCCCGCAGATTTCACCTTCGTGTGCCCCACCGAGCTTGAAGATTTGCAGAACCAGTACGAGAACTTCAAGAACGCAGGCTGCGAAGTCTACGCCGTCTCCTGCGATACTCACTTCACGCACAAGGCTTGGCACGACAGCTCTGAGCGCATCAAGAAGCTCACCTACCCCATGCTTGCCGACCCAACCCACGCCCTCGCACGCGATTTCGACGTGCTCATTGAAGAGGACGGCATGGCAGAGCGCGGCACATTCATCGTCAACCCCGATTGCCAGATTGTTGCCTACGAAGTGAACGCCGGCAATGTTGGCCGTAATGCCGACGAGCTTCTGCGCAAGCTCCAGGCCTGCCAGTTCGTTCGCGAGAATGGCGACGAGGTCTGCCCTGCCAAGTGGCAGCCAGGCGCAGACACTTTGAAGCCTGGAATTAACCTTGTGGGCGTTCTCTAAAGCGACCTGTAAAACGTGTAAAAGGGGCTCGGTGACGGGCCTCTTTTCGGGTTATAGGTCAAAATGTGGGGATGGGTTGTTTTAGTCCCAGTGGGGGTTCCAGGGTTGTTGGTGGTGTAGGTCTGCCCAGACGATTGCGTTTCCCCATCGGTTGGGGCCGTCGTGTTGTTGCGGGTTGTGGAGAGTGTTTTTATAGATACGAGTGATGTCGGTATCGGTGGGCATAGTGCGTAATATATCTGCCGGGTTTAGGGGGTTTTCGCTATGCATATAGCACCACCAGAACGCTGCTTTTGCTCGTCTAAGTGTTGACATTCCACGGTGGTTACGCCACATGGCGCGTATTTGAGCGTTCACTGCTCCTTCAATTTGGTTATTTGTTGAGGGAAAGGTTTGCCCCTGGTTAACGCTGGGATCAAGAAAGGTGAAAAGAACTTTTGTTTTGACAAGGCGTTTGAGAGAGTTACGAGCCTGAACAAGGGGCTTGTGTGTCCATTCGCTTTTCCTAGTTTCAGGATTGATAGTGCGTTGAGAAAGAAATTCTTCCCACCGCTGGCACCATGCCATAAAATCTCTTTCCCATACCATGGCCTCTTGTGGTGTTTTAACGTGTAAGAGCCTATGGGCAAGACCGTAGAGTTGAACACCAGCCTCAAGACGAGGCCTGCTTGTCGTGTTCTTAGCTACCTGTTTATACACGTGATACAAACACCGCTGAACACGAGTGTGTGGCCAATACTTTTTCCGTGCTTTTTCAAAACCTGTCCCACCATCACAGACCACCATGTCAGGACTAGGAATACTCCGCATTAACGCGCCCCACGCGTTCGAGTTCTCACTACGAGCTAGATACCAACCAATAACATAATCACTAGTACACGCGATAAGAACATGAACATTTTTAGCCACTTGAATACCGTCAACAAAGACCACACGATGAACTTCTCCTGTTAGAGGAGCTAAAGGCCATACAGACCACAACTCTCTGGTGTGACGACGAAAAGTACGAGCAGAAAAACGAAGCTCTTCTTGTGTTTTCTTACCAGAAAGCCATCCCAAAAACATCTCCAAAGTTTTCGCGCTTGTATCAATCTGGTTCCTTAAACTAGACCCGCACTCTTTACACAACCACCTCTGTTTCCCGCTCTTAGTTTTTCCATCTTTCACTCTTTTCCCACCACAAATGGGGCATAAATTCTTATTCATACCCCAATCATGAAACACCCACAACTTTCAACCCTATTTTTCCCTGCCATACCAACAAAAAACTCTCATTTTATCCCCACATTCTGACCGGCCTCAAAGTTGACCAACACCAACTCTCACACACACTTTCCCCCGCAATACCAACAAAAAACCCCAAAAACATCCCCACAAAATGGCCTATAACCCGAAAAGGCGAACATCGAACCAGAGAGCGCCAGTCGGCGCAAAGTTCCGCTCGAAGCGGCAAGAGTTGGAGCCCGGGGCTTTCGCGGTTCGATGCTCGCACTAATAATTGTACCACTTACGTGACCCGCGCCACCCTCTTTTTGGAAATCGTCGTTGCAAGGAGCAGGCTTTGCCTGCGACGAAGCAATCAATAATGGAAAGTTGTTCGCTTTGCAAAGCGAGCAGTAATGGACTATTGATCGCCACGGTCGCCTTTCAGGCTCCCTCGCGATGACGGGGAGGGATTATGCCGATTGCACGACGGGGTTAGGAATTACCAAAGAAAACTGACAGTACGCTGAAAAGCCACTGCAATATCCCTGAAATGTAGCATTAACCGCAAAAGCATCATTAGCCGCGGGTCGCCCGTCCATATCTTCTATGCTGAACATAGACGCTGAACTTCTCACAAGGAGGCACGTATGTCAATCCTCAGACGGGCCAAGAACGACCCGATTTTTGAGCTTTTGACCGCGCAATCTCAGCACCTCGTTAGTGCTGCCGATATGCTGGTGAACGTTATTGACGCTGACGAATCGGCGCGCGTCGATTTCTGCAAAGAAATGCACGAAATTGAACATTTGGCTGACGATGCTTGCCACACTGTTCTCAGCAAGGTCAATCAGTCGTTTATGCTCCCCTTTGACCGTGAAGATGTCTATGGTCTGTCGGGACAGATGGATGATTGTGTTGATTTTATTGACGAAGTCAGCGAACACATTTCTCTCTACAAGCCCGCTTCGCTGCCGCAAGACATTTCACAAGTCGTCGAGATTATTCAAGAATGTGCGCGTCTGACTCACGAAGAAATGCAACGCTTCCACCATATTGACGACGCCACGCACGAATTCTGCGTCAAAATCAATGAGCTGGAAAATCAAGGCGATGCCTTGTACCGTTCCATGATTGCCGACCTTTTCGAGAACGAGACTAACGCTATCGAGCTGGTGAAGATAAAGCTCATTCTCGACTCTCTGGAGAGCGCAGTCGATTCGTTTGAGAAGCTCTCCAATGTCATCGAGTCCATCGCAATCAAGGAGTCGTGACCGTGACTTCTACACTCGTGCTCGTCGTTGTCATCTGCATTGTCGCTCTTGCTTTCGACTTCACGAACGGTTTTCACGACGCGGCCAACGCAATCGCCACCGCTGTTGCCACGCGCGCGCTCACCACGCGCAAGGCCCTCACTCTTGCCGCCGTCATGGACTTCACGGGCGCCATGCTTGGCACGGGCGTTGCCGAGACTATTGGTAAGGAAATCGTTGACATTTCGCCACCAGGTGGTGGTGACGGCGTTTCCCATATCGGCTTGATTATTATTCTTGGGGCGCTGATTGGCGCGATTGTGTGGAATATGGTGACGTGGTGGTTTGGCTTGCCTTCGTCCTCGTCGCACGCCCTGATTGGCGCGATGGCTGGCGGCGGAATCGTCGGGATTGGTTTCTCGGCGGTCTATTGGGGTGCTATTGTCAACAAGGTTGTTGTGCCAATGAGTGTGTCTCCCGTAGTCGGTTTCGGCTTGGCATTCATCGCTATGAAGATTACGCTGCGCCTGCTGCGCAACGCCTCATACAAGGCGACAATGCGGGGTTTTCGCCGCGCAGGCATTTTCGCCGCCGCCGCTATGGCCCTCGGTCACGGCTTGCAGGACGCCCAGAAAACAATGGGTATTGTTTTTATGGCTCTCGTCGCTGGCGACCTTATCGACCCGAGCGCAGGCATCCCAACATGGGTCAAGCTCGCCGCAGCAACCGCTATCGCGTCAGGCACGTTCACTGGCGGTCAGCGCATTATGAAAACGCTGGGCAACAAGATTATCGACATGGATCCGTCACGCGGTTTCGTCGCACAAATGGTGTCGGCGTCAGTTTTATATTTCACGGCTTTCGCGTGGCACGCACCGATTTCGACGACGCACGTGGTGACGACGTCCATTATGGGTGTGGGCGCGACAAAGCGAAAGTCTGCTGTGCGCTGGGGTATTACGCGCACGATTGTTTCGGCGTGGATTTTCACTCTGCCGGCCGCAGCGCTCGTCTCTGGCGCAATCACCGGGGTGCTTGTGCTTATCTTTACATAAAGTGCGCTATACCTACTTTTCCCTTATTTTCCTTAAAAGATGGTATCGTTATCGCGAACCTTAAATAAACTCATCGCAGTTAAGGAGCGATAATGACTGAAAATAACAACATCACGCCTGACCCGAATGCAGTGCAGCCGTCTATGCCTGCATACCCTGCACCTGACCCCAATGCAGCTCCGGCTCCCTACGCACCCAATCAGGTGTATGTACAACAGTCTCAGACAAATGGCATGGCTATTGCTGGTCTGATTTGCGCTTTCCTATTCACTCCTCTTGGTCTTATTTTCTCCATCATCGGGCTCAAGAAGTCAAAGCAGCTTAATGGTGAGGGTAAGGGATTGTCCATTGCTGGAATCATTATTTCCGTTATCGGGATTATCGTGGGAATCGCTTGCATTATTTTCCTTTTTGCCGTTGCGTCCTCGGTTGATCCTACCTACTACTCTTATTAAGATTTCTACACAATTACGCCCACTCTCACGTGGTGAGGGTGGGCGTAATTTTTCTTCCCCGTCATTGCGAACCCTCGTTAGAGGGTGAAGCAATCTCGGACTGGAGATCGCCGCGGTCGCGCAAGCGCTCCCTCGCGATGACGGATTGAATCAGCTGAGTGTCCAGCGGGCACCTTCAGGGCTGTCCTCGACCACGATACCTGCAGCGCTGAGCTGGTCGCGAATGGCATCGGCTGCCGACCAATCCTTGTTGGCGCGGGCCTGCGCGCGGGCTTCCAAAAGCGATGGCACGAGGGCGTCAAGAGCTTTCCTTTCGGCAGAAGCGCTGCCTTGGGCGCCGCCAGCTCCGCCTGAGCGCCACGGCTCTGCCAGCGGGTCAAGCCCCAAAACATCGAGCATGGCACGCACATCAAGCTGTGCCTTGCGTACTGCGTCTTTATCGCCGCTACTCAAGGCTGTGTTTCCGGCTTTAACCGCTTCGTGGATTGCCGCGAGCGCTCCTGCCACATTCACATCGCTGTCCATAGCACGCGAAAAAGCTTCAGGGAAATCGTCATGTCCTACGGCGGCAACTTCGTCAAGCGGTACTTCTCCGACTGCTTCAACCGAGCGGGTGACAAAGCCTGACAGGCGCTCCCAAATCGCCGCCGCTTCGCCGAGAGTTTCTTCGCCATAGGCGACCGTCGAGCGGTAATGAACCGTGCCAAGCGCCAAGCGCAGCACTGCCGCCGGCACTTCGCGCAAAATCTCGGAGACAATCAGGGAGTTGCCGAGGGACTTGCTCATCTTCTCGCCCTTGATTGTCACCCACGCATTGTGCATCCAATACTTGGCGAAAGCACGCCCTGCCGCATGCGATTGTGCCTGCTCGTTCTCGTGGTGCGGGAAGCGCAGGTCGATACCGCCACCGTGAATATCGAAAGCAGCGCCGAGATAGCGCCCGGACATTGTCGAGCATTCCAAATGCCAGCCGGGGCGGCCACGCCCCCACGGGCTATCCCACGAGGCGTCCTCCGGTTCACCCTCTTTCGGGGCTTTCCACAGGGCGAAATCGTGGGGATTGCGCTTGTCCGGTTCGCCGCTGTCCTCCTCGGATTGCATATCGTCCAGCGATTGGCGGGTGAGTGAGCCGTAGTCAGGCAGAGAGGTGACATCGAAGTAGACATTGCCGGGGTTGCCCACATAGGCGTGCCCTGCGTCAATGATTTCCTGAATAAGGTCGAGCATTTCGGGGACATGCCCTGTCGCACGCGGCTCGTAGGTCGGCGGGAGTACGCCGAGGGCGCGGTAGGCTGCGGCGAATTCCTGCTCGAATTTGTACGCCCATGCCCACCATTTCTCGCCAGCTTCGGCGCTCTTGTTCAAAATCTTGTCGTCAATATCGGTCACGTTACGCACGAGCGTCACTTTATAGCCGCTGCGGCGAAGCCAGCGAACCAGCACGTCAAAGGCGAGCGCCGAGCGAATATGGCCGATATGGGGAGAGCCTTGCACGGTCGCCCCGCACAGGTAAATGCCAACCTCACCCTCGCGGATTGGCTCGAAAGGGACTTCTGTATGCGTGGCGGAATCATAGATTGTAAGGCTCATGCGTCTAAGCCTAGCTTTTTTCGCCCTCCCCCGCGCGCTCGCCTGCACCAATAGAGCAAGCTCACCTCTAGTGTGCAAAATCCGCGACTTTCCCAACAGCTTCCCGTATGGTATGAACTATGAGCGATACATATATGAACGATTCGGCTGGGCTCGACGGCTCGCTTGAGCAAAATGTCCCCGTCACTTCCGACGCAACCGTCACCCCCGATACACCCGAAACAGAAAAGCGTGGCTTCCTCACCGGACGCGTGCTCGCATGGTCTTTTTGGGACTGGGGCTCGGCAGCGTTCAACGCCGTCATCATCACTTTCGTTTTCTCCGTCTATCTCACCAATGCTGATTTGTTCGGCGAGAAAGCGAACACCTACTACGGCTGGACGATTTCCATCGCTGGCATTATCGTCGCCCTCGTCGCGCCAGCTATCGGGCAGTGGACGGACAAAACCGGCAAGCGCCGCACAGTCCTCAATATCGCCACCTCGGTTCTCATCGTGCTCATGGCATTGCTCTTTGTTGTCAAACCAGGAATGCTCTGGATTGGCCTGATACTTATTGGACTGGGCAATATCATCTTTGAAATTGGCGAAGTCGTCTACAACTCGATGGTCGGCGAAATGTCGCGCCCCGGCACGGTCGGCCGCGTCTCGGGCTTCGGCTGGGGCATGGGCTATGTCGGCGGTATCGTCCTCCTGCTCATCCTCTACATCGGCTTCATCGCCCCCGATGTCGGCTGGTTCGGCATCACAAGCGATGACGGCATGAACATCCGCTTCTCCATGCTCATTTGTGCGGCGTGGACGCTCATTTTCTCGCTGCCGCTCATGCTGATTGCGCGCGACGGCGAGCCCAATGGCGCGGTGTCGACCGGCGTGATTGGTGCATATCGCGAGGTTGTGCGTTCAATTAAGCGTTTTTGGCGCTCGGACCGCTCGGTGGTCTGGTTCCTCATTTCAGCTGCGATTTATCGTGACGGTCTCGCTGGTGTCTTTTCCTTTGGCGGCGTTTTGGCTGCTGCCGGTTTCGGCTTTAGTTCTTCTGAAGTGATGATTTTCGGTATCGCCGCAAATTTGGTCGCTGGTATTGCAACGATTGCTTTCGGCTTGCTTGACGATTTCTGGGGTGCTCGCAAGGTTATTATTACCTCGCTGATTGCCATGATTGTGGCTGCTATGGCGGTGTTCTTCTTCCATGCCGGTGGCAAAGTGATTTTCTGGGTGTTCGGCCTATTGCTGTGCGTCTTTGTTGGACCGGTGCAGTCGGCATCGCGCTCGTATCTGTCGAGAATTGCCCCCCCTGGTGGCGAGACTGAGCTCTTCGGCTTGTATGCGACTTGCGGTCGCGCGGTGTCTTTCCTTGCGCCTTTCCTCTATTCGACAGCGATTACTCTTGGTGCCGCCTGGACGGGTGTGGGCTTGGCAAAGGCTGGCCATTGGGGCATTATCGGCATCGCGCTGGTCTTGCTGCTTGGCCTGCTGACCTTCCTGCCCATCAGCCGCACTGCTCACGACAAGACTGCTCAGTAAAGAAAATCTTTACGTTTCAATTTGCGCTCCCTGAAACGCCACTAGAAGCGCGCTCCCGTGAAATCATGGACAGTGGTGGTGTCACAGCCGACCCACTTCAAACCACACGATTTTTCATAGGAGAAACAATGAAAGCCGTCGTTTTCGAAGCATACAAGCAAAAGCCTGTTTTGAAGGACGTCGAAAAGCCCGTCGCTGGGCCAGGAGAAGTCGTCTTGAAAGTCGCTGGCTCGGGTGCCTGCCACTCTGATGTCGCCGTCTATGACGAGTACGATCTTGACGTAACCTTTGGACATATGACCCCTCCGTTCATTTTGGGGCACGAAGTCTCCGGCTGGATTGACTCGGTTGGCGAGGGTGTCACCGGTTTCAAAGAGGGAGATGCCTATCTGGTTTACGGACCTATCGCCTGCGGGCATTGCCGCTACTGCTCGCGCGGTCAGGACACCTACTGCCTCAATTTCGCCGAGACTGACTGCATGGCTGTCGGCTTGGGGCGTGACGGTGGCATGGCTGAGTATGTTGCTGTTCCTGCACGTAATCTCGTCGCACTTGGCGATGCCGACCCGATTGACGCTGCTCCGCTAGCTGACGCTGGCTTGACCCCGTATCACGCAATCAAGAAGTCCCTACCTGAGCTTGTTGGTGGCGGACGTACTGCGCTTGTTATCGGCTTGGGCGGCCTGGGTATGCTTGGCGTGCAGATTATTCAAGCTCTGTCCTCGGCAACTGTGCTGGTTGCAGACACAAAGCCTGAGGCTGTTGCCGCTGCCGAGGCTCTCGGTGCCGTCGCCGTCCAGGGCTCGACGACCGAAGAACAGCTTGCGTTCATTAACGAGTACACTGGTGGCGTCGGCGTTGATGCCGCTTTCGATTTTGTTGGTGTTGCTCCGGCGGTTGCTCTTGCTGCTCAGTCTGTGCGTTATGACGGTGCAGCGACGATTGTGGGTATCGCCGGTGGCGCGTACGAGTGGAACTTCTACAAGCAGCGTTACGGCGCAACTCTCGGTAGCACCTATTGGGGCACAATCGAGGATTTGCATGACGTTGTCGGCTTGTACCGTGAGGGCAAGATTACAACGAATATTGAGCGCTATCCGTTGTCCAAGGCCGAGGAAGCCTATCGCGCTCTGCGTGAGGGCACGTTGAGCGCTCGCGCCGTTATTGTGCCGACTTTGGACGAGTAATAATTCCTTCGCATAAACTCCTTGCGGGCACGCAGAATTGTTTTCTGTGTGCCCGCAATTATGTGAAATGCGCTCCATGTAACGATAAACACGCCTGTTCTTTTTGCGCGGAAAAATGGGGAGATGTAAAGTAAAGCGCGTTCACAAGTGAATATGCGCTCGTAGCTCAACGGATAGAGCATCTGACTACGGATCAGAAGGTTGGGGGTTCGAATCCCTTCGAGCGCGCTCATGGCTAGGTGGCCGGGAATACCCCACCTAGCCATAACGCTTTTCTGGACACGTCATACCCACTCCCGTCATTGCGAGCGAGTGAAACGAGCGTGTTCGGCAACTTCGTTGCCTCTCATAACTGCGTCGCTCCAGTCTCGTGAAAGTTTACTTTCACGGACCTTACGCTCCTTGTTATGGCAATCTCACCACTGGAGATTGCTTCGTCGGACGCGAAGCGTCCTCCTCGCAACGACGGGTGGAGGGGACGCTGCTCGCGACGACGGGATGGGGATTACTGGACGGTGAGCTTGAGGGTGTGCTTGGGTTCGCCAAAAGTGTCCGCCGAACCCTCGCCGCTACCGCAGGCAGAGCCGTCTGGCACTTCGGCACTCGAAGCGTCGAAGTCGGCAAGCTCGACCGTGACGGTGTCGCCGTCGTGAGCCTCGCCCGCCAGCAACATGCGCGCCAGCTGGTCGCCAATCTCGCGCTGGATAAGGCGGCGCAAGGGGCGAGCACCATAGGCGGGGTCGTAGCCCTCCATAGCCAGACAGGCACGCGCACCCTCGGACACATCGAGAGTAATACGGCGTGAGGCAAGGCGTTCTGCGAGCTGTGCGACCTGCAAATCGACAATCTTGCCAATCTCGTCCATGCCCAGAGCGTCGAAGATAATCACGTCGTCAAGGCGATTGATGAACTCCGGCTTGAACGCAGTGCGCACGGCACTCATCACGGCCTCATGCTTTTCGGCAACCGACAAATCGGCGTCCGTCAGCGCGGCCGAGCCAAGATTCGAGGTCAAAATCAGAATCGTATTCGTGAAATCGACCGTCCGGCCTTGGCCGTCTGTCAAGCGTCCATCGTCAAGCACCTGCAAGAGAATATCGAAAACGTCCGGATGGGCTTTTTCGACCTCATCGAGCAGGACGACCGAGTAGGGACGGCGGCGCACAGCCTCGGTGAGCTGGCCGCCCTCTTCGTAGCCGACATAGCCGGGAGGGGCGCCGACGAGCCGCGAAACCGTGTGCTTCTCGGCGTACTCGGACATGTCGATACGCACCATGGCGCGCTCGTCGTCGAAGAGGAAATCTGCGAGGGACTTCGCCAGCTCGGTCTTGCCGACACCGGTCGGGCCGAGGAACATGAAGGAGCCTGTGGGGCGGTTCGGGTCGGCAACGCCAGCGCGCGAGCGGCGCACAGCGTCCGACACGGAACGCACGGCGTTCTTTTGCCCAATCAGGCGCTCGCCGATGACGTCCTCCATACGCAAGAGCTTGTCCGTCTCGCCAGCGAGCAGGCGGCCGACGGGCACGCCCGTCCATGCCGAAACAACCTCGGCGACTTCGTCAGCATCCACGCGCTCGGCAATCATCGGCTCAGCACTTGCTGCCGCATCGGCGGCTTCCTCGCTGGCCTCTGCCGCAGCAATCTCGGCCTCAACAGCTGGAATATCGCCATTTTGCAGGCGGCCGGCGTCCTCATAGCGGCCCTCGCGCACGGCAAGTTCCAGCTCGGTACGAAGCTCGTCGAGGCGCACGCGCAAATCGCCGACCTTGTTGCGCCCAGCTTTCTCCTGCTCCCAGCGGGCATTGAGCGCGGCAAGCTCTTCGGAGCGGTCTGCCAGCTCGGCGCGCAACTTCTCAAGGCGCTCTTCAGCGGCAGCATCCCCCTCACCCGTATCGACAAGGTAGGCTTCTTCCATTTTCAGGCGGTCCACTTGGCGTTGGAGCGCATCGATTTCCTCAGGCGAAGAATCGAGCTCCATGCGCAGGCGCGACGCAGCCTCGTCAATAAGGTCGATTGCCTTATCGGGCAGCTGGCGACCGGTGATATAGCGGTTTGACAGCTCGGCGGCAGCGACAAGCGCACCGTCGGAAATCGTCACCTTGTGGTGAGCCTCGTACTTCGGCGCAATACCGCGCAAAATCGCGACGGTGTCCTCCACGGAGGGCTCGCCGACATAGACCTGCT
Organism: Actinomycetaceae bacterium; assembly: GCA_017539125.1. Taxonomy (GTDB): domain Bacteria; phylum Actinomycetota; class Actinomycetes; order Actinomycetales; family Actinomycetaceae; genus RUG11864. The sequence continues at coordinate 12,155 of JAFYHO010000054.1, forward strand.
GGAAGCGGCGCTCCAGGGCGGGGTCTTTCTCGATATTCTCGCGGTATTCGTCGAGAGTGGTCGCGCCAATCATGCGGAGCTGGCCGCGCGCAAGCATAGGCTTAAGCATATTGCCCGCGTCCATCGCGCCCTCGCTGCCAGCGCCCGCACCGACAATCGTGTGCAGCTCGTCGATGAAAGTGACGACTTCGCCTGCGCTGTCAGTGATTTCCTGCAAGGCAGCCTTGAGGCGCTCCTCGAATTCGCCGCGGTACTTTGCGCCCGCCAGCATGGCGGCAATATCAAGCTGGATGAGGCGCTTGCCGCGCAGAGATTCGGGCACGTCACCATCGACAATGCGCTGGGTGAGCCCCTCAACGACGGCGGTCTTACCCACACCGGGCTCACCGATAAGGACGGGATTGTTTTTGGTGCGGCGGGAAAGGACCTGCACGAGGCGGCGGATTTCCGAGTCGCGCCCGATGACGGGGTCCATTTTGCCCTCACGCGCAAGAGCGGTGAGGTCCGTGCCGTATTTTTCGAGAGATTGGAATGTGCCCTCTGGGTCAGGGCTGGTGACTTTCGCGTTCCCGCGGACGTTTGGCAAGGTCGCGGCGAGCGCGTCACGTGTAGCTCCAGCGCTACGCAGGATATCGCCCGCCGTGGACTGCGAGGCGGCAAGCGCCATGAGCAGGTGCTCGGTGGAAATATAGGCGTCGCCGAGGGCTGTGGCTTCTTTGCCCGCTTCACTGATGACGAGGGTGAGATTGCGTGAAGCGTCTGGGCGTGCGACAGACGAGCCGCTTGCCCCGGGCATGGCGGCGAGAGCGGCTTCGGTGCGCGCGAGAATATCGGCGCGGTCTGCGCCGAGGGCGTCGAGCAGCGTGGGCGCTATTCCGCCTTCTTGGGAAAGAAGCGCGGCAAGTAGATGTGCCGGCTCGACATGCGGGTTGCCTGCTGTGGTTGCCCGCATGATTGCGTCAGAAAATGCTTCTTGCGATTTTGTAGTCAACTTGTCCATTATTTACCTCCTTGGACGTTGCGTGTCTCTGACTACCCCAACGCATAAAAACTTGAGTCTATTCCACTCAAGTTTTGACTCATACGTCACCCGTGAAAATGAACTGGGCATAGTCCGAGCCGTCACGCTTTGTGCGCCTATCCTCGGCAGCTTTCTCCAAGCCTTTGCTCTCGTAAATCTGCCAATTACAATCGGTATCGGTGTAAAGGAAATAGCGCTGAGCGCCGCAGCTACGGAAATAGTCAATCATATCGTCCCATAGCAGCCTCCCTATGCCTGTCCCCTGCATGGCAGGCAGAACGATATACATCTGGCATTCGGCATCGCACATCTGGCGAGCGCCCGCTTCCAAAGCAGTATGGTCGCTTACATATTTACGGAATACCGACAGGAAGTGCCGTCCAGCTTCGCTCTCCTCCAGCTCGGCCTCTAGGCGCTCCATCTGGGCATGGGCATCGTCGCCATACACGATGGGCTCGCCTTTCACATTGGCAAACATAACCCCGACAACGCGCCCGTCCAGCCGCGCCACCCGCGCCAAGGTCGCCCGTCGTAGGTGCTGCGTGACAAAGAAAAGCGAGACTCTATCCTGCACACCCTGATAATCGCTGTGAAACCACGCCTGATGTGCCAGCTCCGCCACCGCCTCGAGGTCGGCGAGCGCCATGTCCTCAAGTCTTGCGCGCCCCTCGCGCCCTGCCTCATTTTCCATGCCCCAATCCTATCGAGAAGGCTCAGCTTGGGGCATAAAATACTCCTATGGCAAAAAAGAAGCGTGCGCGTGGCGGGACGGCGGCGCTCCGCGCGGTCGAGGCGGCAGGGGTGGATTGTCGCGTCCACGAGTACGAACATTCGATGCACATGGACCAGGGCTATGCGGTCGATTCGGCGCAGGTTTTGGGTTTTGAGCTTGACGAGGTGTTCAAAACGCTCATGGCGTATGCGGACGGCAAGCCCGTAGTCGGCTTGGTGCCGGCAAATGCGATGTTGAATTTGAAGTCGCTGGCGAAGGCTGCTGGGGCTAAGCGCGCCGAGATGATGAAGCCTGAGGACGCCGAGCGTTTGACGGGGTACGTGACGGGCGGTATTTCGCCTTTGGGCCAGCGCACGAGTTTTCCGACGTTTATTGACGCTTCCGCTGAGAAGTTGGAGCACATTCTCGTTTCTGGCGGCAAAAGGTCGCTGTCTCTTGAGCTTTCCCCGCAAGATTTATGCGCCTTGACGAATGGTGCTTTTGCGCCGATTGCCGACTATTCACGCCACTTTTAACCTGACCGTTATCCCTAAAATCACAGTGGGCCAAAACTAGACCAGCCCACAATATCTACAACGAAACAGAAGATGACGGCTTAGCAGAGCGTGAATAACGAATCAACGACCACACCAATAATGCAATACCAACAACAAGAGCAGCTAGAGAGAGAAAAGTCCACGCATTAATCCATAGTGGAGTCTCGTATCCTGCACCCGAATCAGTCGCAACTGCCATTGCTTCCCATTGAGAAAGATGATTGTCACCAACTACAAGGGCTGCAAAAAACGATACTGCGCTTACTACCAACACTAAAGAAGCAGCAACAATTTTTTTCATACTCAATCCTCCTATCACCAATTACACGTATGCTTCCACACAGTCTTCCACCAATCCAACTTATTCGGACGGAATCTTTCACGATTATATATCCCATCTAGCGGAAGCCGCCGAACAATGATGGGAGTAAGATACAAGGGTGGAATTGGACGACGCGCGCACTTTGGCTCGGACTTTTATGGATGCCTACGGCTTGGGCGATTGGGAGTTTTCTTTCGACCATGCTAAGCGTCGGCTTGGGCAGACGAATTTCACCGAGAAGCGCATTAGTCTTTCGAAGCATTTTGTTCAGGCTGGCGATTGGGAGCTTGTGCGCAATACGGTTTTGCACGAGATTGCTCATGCTCTTGTCGGCGAGAAGCATGGGCATGACGCTGTGTGGAAAGAGCAGGCGCGCGCTCTGGGTATTGAGCCGAAGGCTGCGACACATGAGGCTCCTGCTGTGGAGAGTAAATATATTGGCACCTGCCCTAATGGGCATACTTTTGAGCGTCACCGCCGCCCGCGCGGCCTGCATTCGTGTACGCAGTGCGATAAAAAGTTCAACCGCAATTTTCTCATCACCTGGCGGCAGCGTTACTAAATGTCGTTGCGAGGGGAGTATGAATAGCGGCAACCCTACTGAGAAAGGACGTCAATAATACCGTCGGCGCCGGCCTCCACGCAGGCGAGAGTGTCCCAATAGCCGGCGTCGTCGCCGTACCACGGGTCGGGCACGTCCGCCTTGCCGTTGGAAACGTAAAAGTCCTGATAACTCCCCCGCTTCGAGCGCCCCTCGCTGGCACTCTCAGCCAAAAAACCACCCTCACCGAAACAACCACCGAGGGCAATCTCCAAACCACTGTCGTCAAATTCGCGCCACAGGTGCAACACCGACAGGTCCAGGCCAAGCTCGCTCATGCGGCGGCGCAGGGAGCGGGCGTGCCCGACCGTCATCGCAAGAATAAGACCCGACTCGCGCAACTCAGCGTCGCTAGCGCGGTGTGCTCGGCGTGCCGGCACATCATAGCCTGCCTCGCGCAGCACGCGCGCTGCCGGCGGATAGATGGGATTGCCCTGTTCTTCTGCGCTAACCCCGCAGCTTGCCACGCTGTAGCGCTCGTCCAAACCAGCCTCAGCCAAGCGCTCGCGCAGCACGACCTCCCCCATTGGTGAGCGGCAAATATTGCCCGTACACACGACCAGTATCTGTGGCTTGCGCGCCAAGTGCGCACGGATATTAGAGATTGCTTCGTCGCTTCGCTCCTCGCAACGACGGGACGGGTTCTCGTTACTCATGCCCTTAGTATACAAACCCGTCGTCGCGAGGAGTCCCGCTAGGGACGACGAAGCAATCAATAGTCCGTTACTGCGTGCGTTGCAAAGCAAGCAATGTCCATTATTGATTGCCGCGTCGGCACTCCGTGCCTCCTCGCAATGACGGAGGCGGTGAGATGGCGGATGGCACACTCGCTACCGCTCGGTCAGATTAGCCTCGGAAGCAATAACCGACTTCGCCGACCAGTAACTCACCAGCGCATAGACGCCGTAAATCCCCACCACGAGCGCAGCCGTCACCAGCACCCCTCGACCAATCGACAGAGGCACAACAAACTCGATAACATCGACAGCCTCTCCCACTGCAACCCACGCGTGGCAAGCCGCAACGAGAAGCGGCAGCAAGAAATACCACGCGACCTGCACAGCAACCGAGCGGTTCTCGTCCCGACGCGACGCGCCAATCTGGCTGAGGCGCCGATAGCGCGGGGCCGCCTCGCTCATGCTCGACAATATCTGAATCGCGAGCATCGCCGCGCTAATCATTGCCAAAACAAAAGCCACATAAATCGACACGTAGGTGACAATCCCGAGGAACTCAACAGCGTATTCGACAATATCAGAATGCGTGTGCACCACACCCATAAACCAGCCGCCAGTCACCTCGTCATCCCCAAGTTCTTCTTCCGTAAGCGCGAAAGGGTCATAAAAATACTGCGCGCTCTGTTGTCCCGACGGCAGATTTTGGGAATCACCGTCAAAAGTGACAGCTACATACACATGCGTATACGTGTCCTTTTGCTTACTAACCTCGTCAAAAAGCGAATCAGAAATGATGAGCATGCCAGTATTTTGCGCAATAAAATCCTCCAGGAAAATTGCTGCCGCCGACTCGTCGAGCGCCACGGCCGCCCTGCCAGCGGGCTTCACAGTCTGCCCCGCGACCTCAATTTCAAGCCCCGAATCGAGAGCGCTCACATACATATCGCGCAAGCCAGAAAAATTGAAAGAAAAGGCAACAGCGTACTCGCCTTCGTTTACCGTCATCGGCTCTAAACCGACGAAAGTACGCCGCGTATTGTATGCCGAAATCGGCACCACTTCAAAGGAAGAATAATTGTAGTGCCCCATCTCCTTATCAATGGCGTAGCCCCATTGCGACGTGTCATAGCCGCTCGCTTTTATGTAATCCGCCAAAGACGGCACGCTGTAACCGTCACTCACAGGATTGCCTTCATCGTCGGCCATATAACTGGCAGCAGCAATCGGAGTGATAGTCATGCGCGCGGGTTTGTCCATGAGCCTACCCGAATAAATCCCCTCGTCACTTGCAGCACTGCCAGTAAAAATACCTTTTTCGTCCAGCGTTGTGCGCACATCGTCCAAAGAGACAGATACTGTGTACGCGGCAGGCAAGTCCATGCTCGAGGAGTCGTTCTCGTCGATGGCGATTTCTTCGTAATTCATGTCAAAAGTGGCAGCGTACGGCGCATTTTTCTCAAGAGCTTGACGGACGGAAGTGCTCACACCGAAAGCGGGTGTAATGACGCCCAGCATGAGGAAGAGGACAATCGAAATGCTTCCCATGGACAGCGCTGAGCTCTTGATTTTTGAGGCGAATTCGCGGACGGTAAACATATTGAGGCTGCGCCAATACACTGTGCGCGAGGCGCGCGCGAAATACAGTAGCGCCCCACCCAAGGAATAAAACAGCATATACGTGCCCGCGCACACGAGCGCCGTCGTCACCGCAAAATTCGTCCACGCCTGCGCGGTCTTTTCGTTATCCCCGTAGGAAAGCGCCTCGAAAGGATAGCCGATATCTATCAGGCGCCAATACGCCACCCCAATCAAAACCAGCGCGCCAATAAACAGCCCAAGGGTGACCCACCGTGATTGCAGGCGGCTCACTTCGTTGGCGCGGGCGCGCTTGACCAAATCGACGAGCTGGAAGCGCCGCAGGGTAATCAGGTTCAAAAGGAGGGTGAGCAGGAAGATAATTCCGAAGGCGATGACGGTCGTCAGAACGACTTCGGGTCGGAAAATGAAATGGTAGTTGCTGACGGTTTCTTGCAGGATACGTCCCGTCACGAAAACGAGGAATTGGCTGAGCAGCACGCCCAGGCCGAGCCCCACGACGAGCGCCGACAGCGAGGATAGGAAGGTCTCAATGGTGAGGATTGTGGCGACATTGCGCCGTCTCATGCCGAAAATTTGGTAGAGCGCGAATTCTTTCGAGCGCCGGCGAATGAGGTAATTATTGGCGTAAATGATGAGCAGGGCGAGGGCGACCATGAGCACATAGCTCAGGATGTCCATCAACTCGTCGATTGTTTGAATCATGCGCCGATGATGCGGGAGCATATCGACGTGCGTATCGACGGTGTTGAAGGCGTAAAGCAGGGCGACGGAAAAGGCAATGGTGATGAAGTAAATCAGGTAGTCGCGCGAGGATTTGCGCACATTGCCGAGCGCCAGCTTAACGAGCATTGTCAGCGCCCCCGATGCTTGAGATGACGTTGACGATTGCGTCGAAGAACTCTGTGCGCGAGGAGGTGCCGCGCATCAGCTCGGTGAAAATGCGACCGTCACGGATGAAGAGCACGCGCTCGGTGAAGGAGGCGGCGTAAGAGTCGTGAGTGACCATGAGGATTGATGTGCCGAGGTCCTCATGCAGGTGAGCAAGGTATTCGAGGAGGAGCTTGGCGTTTTTGGAGTCGAGGGAGCCGGTAGGCTCGTCGGCAAGCATGAGGCGCGGGTGGGCGACGAGAGCGCGTGCGGCGGCGACGCGCTGTTTTTGGCCGCCAGAGATTTGGTAGGGGTATTTGTCGAGGATGTCGTCGACGTCGAGGGTGAGGGCGATTTCTTCGACGCGGTGGAGGATTTCGTCAGCTTTGACTTTTCCGATTGTCAGGGGCAGGGCGATATTTTCACGGACGGTAATCGTGTCGAGCAGGTTGGCGTCTTGGAAGATGAAACCGAGGTGTTTGCGGCGGAAGTCCGCAAGGTCGCGCGGACGCAGGGCGCTGAGGTTTTGGGTGCCGATGAAGACTTGACCAGCGGTGGGCTTGTCGATTGTGGCAATGCAGTTCAGGAGGGTTGTTTTGCCCGAGCCAGACGGACCCATGATGGCGACGTATTGCCCGCGCGGCACGTCGAAGCTGATCCCGTCGAGGGCGCGGGTTTGGGAGGTGAGCCCGCCGCCGTAGGTTTTTTCGAGCCCGAGCACTCGCAGGGCGGCTTGGTCGTCATAGGTTATCTGTGTTTGTGCCATAGTCTTATCCTCTATGAAATCTGCGGACGGGCGCTATAGCTTTGCCTTACATTTAGGTGACATTTATGTAAGATTTCTTTTTTCGTCAACCTCACCCGTCATTGCGAGGAGCGAGGAACGAGCGACGAAGCAATCAATAGTCCATTATTGCTTGCATTGCACAGCAAGGAGTGGAGGGTCGGAACGCTTGTGTTCCAGACCGAAACGACGTAGCTGTATTCAGTCGCTACGCTCCTTTTGGCAACTGCGTCACTACGGTCTCAAAGAAGCAAGCTTCTTTGGACGCTTCGTTCCTTGTTGTGGAAGGCGTGCAACGCACGCCGAACAACGCTGACAAATGTCCATTATTGATCGCCATAACAAGGAGCGTAATGCCTGAGGGAGCTTGCTCACTCAAGGCTGGAGCGACGCAGTTATGAGAGGCAACGGAGTTGCCGAACACGTCGCAGGCGGAGCCTGCTCCTCGCGACGACGGGATTGGGAGAAGCTAATCAGCCGGCATGGGGAAGACAAAGGAGAACGCCGCGCCCTCGCCCTCAGTGGAGCTCGCGCGAATCCCAAGGCCCATTTTCTGTGCCAGTTTCGCCACTAGATATAGACCGAGTCCAGTCGCTTTTTCATTGCGCACGCGCCCGTTTTCCCCCGTAAAGCCCTTATCAAAAATGCGTGGCATATCTGCCGCTGAGATACCGCAACCGTTGTCGGCGACCGTCAGCACGACCGTCCGTCCAGCGCCTTCGCCCTCATAGGCTGCGGAGAAAGACAAAACGGGCTGCACCTTGGCATCAGCATCCCCGTCCACACTCCCGTCTCCGTCCTGCACCCGATACTTCACGGCATTGTCGATGAGCTGCCCCAACATAAAGACGAGCCATTTTTCGTCACTCAACACGCAGATGCCGTCATCGATTCCAGACATATCGATGCTCATGTGTGCGTCGATGAGGCTGCGCCGCCGCTCGCGCACCGCCGCCGAGACAACATCGCGCACCGAAAGCCGGGAAATGAAATAGTCGCGCTCTACCGAAGAGGAGCGGGCGAAAAAGAGCGCCTGGTCAACATAGAAACCGACGCGGTCGAGCTGTGAAGCAATCTGGTTCGCCCCCGCCCCCGCACTAGGCGCATTCTCGAGCGCCAAATAGGCTGCCGCAATAGGCGTCTTGACCTCGTGTACCCACGATTCGATGTATTCGCGGTGCTCAAGCGCGCTGGTCGTGACGGCGTCGAGGCGTTCGCGTGCGTCGTAGTTGAGGGTTTCGCAGGCACGCGCGCCTGCTGCCTGCTCAGGGGCGGAGGTTTCTCGCGGTACGCGCTCGTCGAGCGGACTCTCGCTATCAGCGATGGTGTCGAAGGCTCGCCACGTGGGCAGGGTGTGCAGGAAGCCGAAAACTATCATGGCCAACCATGCTCCGCAGACCGTCAAGGCGACAAGAATCGTCGCTTGCTTGTTAATTCCCGTGCCGCTGAGAACGAAAACAATCAGCGCAATACAAGCGGCCAGCACAACGAGTTGATACCAGCGCGAGAGGGCGTAGCGGGCGAAGCGTCTCATCGAGTGTCCTTATACCGAATACCCTTGCCCGCGATGGGTAATGAGGAAGTCATTGACGCCGATTTTGGACAGGGAGCGCCGCAGCCGCGAAATGTTGATACTCAGGGTGTTGTCGTCAACGAACATCTCCGAGTCCCACAGCTCCGCCGCCAGTGCGCTGCGCTCGATGATTGCGCCCGCGTTTTTCATCAGGTAGCTCAGGATATGCCCCTCGTTATTGGGCAGTTTAATGCTTTTGCCGGTGTCGAGGACGGTCACAATATTTTGGACGGGGTCGAGGCTAACGCCACGGTATTCAATCGGCGCGGCAATCGTGTTGAAGCTGCGCCGCAGGACGGCGTCGATTCGGGCAAGGAGAATATTGGGCGAGTACGGTTTGGCAATGAAATCGTCCGCACCAAGCGACATGGTGAGCACTTCGTTCGTTTCGCTAGAGTTGGAGGTGAGGATGATGACGGGGACGGGTGAGTTGGCTCGGATTTCGCGGCAGATTGTTGTGCCGTCGGCACGAGGCAGGGAGAGGTCGAGTAGGACGAGTTGTACGTCGGAGCGCAGGACTTCTTGTGCTGCGCGGGGGAAGTCGTTGATGATGACGGGGGTGTGGGCGTTGCGCGTCATAAGAGCGGCAAGTTCTTCGCAGATTGCCTCGTCATCCTCGATGATTGCTATGCGTGCCATGCTCCTACCCTACTGCCCTCAAGTCTTTAAGGCAATGACGGGAGAGGGTTAGCCTTGGGGGCGCAGGGCAACCATCATCGCTTCAAGGGTCAGCAAGGGAGCACCATTGCCTGCCAGACGTTCGCGCGCCTGCCCGATTGCCTCGATACGCCGCACGCTCTGCTCCGGAGTGCTCTCAGCAGCAATACGCCGAATATCGCTCTCAAAGTCGATATTCATCAAATCGACCTCGCCGCCAAGCTGGACGATCAGCACATCGCGGTAGACCGAGAGCAAATCAATCATTACCCTGTCGAGACTGTCTCGGCTTTGGCGCTTTTGCCGCTTTTTCAGCTTCTCCTCGAAGTCGCGCACTTGCTTGCGCAGCGCCGAAGGTACATTCTGCCCCTCGGCAATCCCCAGCTGGCGCTTAAACTCCGCCAATTCGGGGTCGTCAGCATTTTTCTTGCCGCGAGATTGCTTCGTCGGAGAGGAGGTTGCCGCGTCGCTCGCGTCGCTCGCTCCTCGCAACGACGAAGGGGAATCAGCCTCGCGCTTGGTGGCATTGTCAAGAATCTCCATAATATTCGCCGCGGCGTAGACGGCATCGCCCACACCGCGCACACTCACCGCTTCGCGCACGACCTGCTGGCGGTCCTCCCACACGCCCGCGTCACGAACAAGCCCGCGAGCGCGCCCAATATGCGATTGCGCCGCGCGCGCTGCCACAAGTGCCTGCTGCGGGTCGACCCCTTGGCTGACCAGCAGCTGCGCCACGTCCTCTGCCGGCGGCACGACGAGCCCCACATGACGACAGCGCGAGCGAATCGTGGGGAGTACGTCGTCGAGGGAGGGGGTGCAGAGCATCCAGACGGTGAAAGCCGGCGGCTCTTCAATCGCCTTAAGCAAGACATTTGTGGTGCGCTCGCTCATGCGATCAGCATCTTCGACGATGATGATTCGGTAGCGTCCTGAACTGGGGCTTTCATAGGATTCGCCGACAAGCGCGCGCGTTTCTTCGACGGTAATCGTCACGCCCTCGGCGTTCATCAGGGTGAGGTCTGGGTGGTTGCCGGACATGACAGTGCGGCATTGGTGGCATTGCCCGCAGCCTGGGCTGTCGGTGGTTTCGCATTGCAAGGCAGCGGCGAGAGCGCGTGCTGCGAGGGAGCGCCCTGAGCCGGGCGGACCGGTGAAAAGCCATGCGTGGCTCATTGCTGCTGTTCCCCGCTCGCAGGCGGCGCGTTCGAGCTGGCGGCAGACCGCCGCCTGTCCGATGAGGGAATCGAAAACGCTCACTCTGTTCCTCTGCTATTTCCTGTCGCCACTTTATGTACTTTACCAGTCACTGTGGACATTCTCTGTCCTTTCCCGTTGTCACATTCCTCGTCGTTGCGAGGAGCGTCAGCGACGAAGCAATCTCAAAGGGCAATGGTGGAACTGGAGATTGCTTCGGTCGGACTTCGTCCTCCCTCGCAACGACGGGGGAGACTAAGGCGCTAAAAGTTCGCGGACGTGCTCATGTATCTGTGCGCTGACCGTCTCGATATCCTCGCGCACATCAAGTACACGCCAACGCTGGGGGTCAGCTTCTGCCAAAGCGAGGAACTCTGCCCGGACAGCTTCATGGAATGCCATGCCAGCGCTTTCAATCCTGTCACTCTCCCCCACGAGCCGCTGCTGGGCAATATCGACTGGCAGGTCGAGCAGGAAGGTTAAATCGGGCAGTAGGTTCTCGGTCGCCCACAATGAAAGCTCGCGGACTTCCTCTTTGCCAAGGGCCCGCGCCGCACCCTGATAGGCAATGGAAGAATCGAGGTAGCGGTCGCAGAGGACGATTGCGCCGCGCTCAAGGGCCGGGCGAATAACGGTGGCGGCGTGGTGGGCGCGGTCGGCGGCATACAGGAGCGCTTCGGCTCGCGGGCTCACATCGCCGCCGTGTAAAAGAAGCTCACGAATCTGGGTGCCAAGCGGTGTTCCGCCTGGTTCACGGCTCACTACAACTTCGTGGCCTTGCGCGCGCAAGGAATCAGCGAGCAGGGATATGTGGGTGCTTTTGCCGACCCCGTCTCCGCCCTCAAAGGTGATAAAACGCCCGCCCATAGCCGTCACTTCTTCGCTGTCTTTTTAGTTGTCGTCTTTTTAGTAGCGGTCTTTTTCGCGGTGCTCTTCTTTGCAGCAGTCTTTCGCGTCGTGCGCTTCTTCGCCGGGCCTTTCGCGCGACGGTCAGCGAGCAGCTCATAAGCACGCTCAGCGGTCAGCGTCTCCACTTCGTCACCTTTACGCAAAGACGCATTGGTCGTCCCGTCAGTCACGTAGGGGCCGAAACGTCCATCTTTTAGCACGACGGGTGCGCCGGTGGCAGGGTCGTTCCCAAATTCTTTCAAAGGAGCGGCAGACGAAGCCCGCCCGCGCCTGCCTTTCGGCTGAGCATACAAGGCCTCCGCCTCGGCGAGCGTCACCGTGAAAATTTGGTCCTCGCTGGTGAGCGAGCGCGTCTCCGGCTTAGCAGTCTCGCCCTCTTTTTCTTTTGTCAAATAGGGGCCGTAGCGTCCATTTTGCGCTTTAATCTCGTAGCCGTCGTCCGTCACACCCACAACTCGCGGCAGCTCGAAGAGGCGAAGTGCGTCCTGAAGCGTGACGGTATCGAGATTCATTGTTTTGAATAGGGACGCGGTGCGCGGCTTAGGCTGACGCTTAGAGGGCTTGCCCGTCTTTGTCAAAACCACTTCATCTTCGGGGATAATTTCGGTGAAGTAGGGGCCGTAGCGCCCCTCTTTGGCGACAATCATGTGCCCGCTGTCAGGGTCGATACCGAGCTCTCTGTCTCCATTGGCGACCGCTTCGAGAATCTCGCGCGCCTTGGCCGCGGTGATTTCGTCGAGCGCGAGGCCTTGAGGAACTGAAGCACGCTGCCCGTCTTTGCCGTCAGCGCCTACTTCTTGGATGTAGGCGCCGTAGCGGCCGTTGCGCAAAACAAGCCCTTCGCCGAGGTCAATGGAGTTGATTTCGCGGGCATCCACATCGCCGAGGTTGTCGACTTTGCCCTCCAAGCCCTCTTGCTCACTCTCGCCTTTCCAGAAGCGGGTCAGGTAGGCGACGCGTTCGTCATCGCCCGAAGCGATACGGTCAAGGTCAGCTTCCATGAGAGCAGTGAAATCGTAATCGACCAGCTCAGGCAGGCCTTCTTCGAGTAGGCGCGTGACGGAGAATGCCAGCATGGTCGGCACAAGCGCCCCGGAGCGGCGCTCGGCGTAGTCGCGGTTGAGGACGGTCTGGATTGTTGCCGCATAGGTCGAGGGGCGGCCAATACCGAGCTCTTCCATTTTCTTCACGAGTGACGCGTCGTTGTAGCGCGGCGGTGGGGTGGTCGAATGGTCCTCAGCGCGCACATCGCTCACCTCGAGGCTATCTCCACGTGTCAGCGCGGGCAGGCGCGTTTCTTTGTCGCCCTTGCCGTTCTTTGCCGCCGACTGTTCATCGTCACCGTCAAGCCCATAGACTTTGCGGAAACCGGCGAAAGTGATGACTGTGCCAGAGGCGGAGAACTCTGCCGTACCAACCTCGGGTACGCCGTCCACCAGCACTTTGACCGTGGCGGTCTGGCCGAGGCAGTCGGTCATTTGCGAGGCGAGTGTGCGCTTCCAAATAAGCTCGTAAAGGCGGTATTGCGAATCGTTCAGCTCGCCGCGCACGTCTTTTGGCGCGCGGAATGTGTCGCCAGCTGGGCGGATTGCCTCGTGGGCTTCTTGGGCGCCCTTTGATTTGTTCGCGTAAAAGTTGGGTTTGTCGGGCACGTACTGCTCGCCGTACATTGTCGCGATTTGGCTGCGTGCTGCACTGATTGCCTGGGCCGACAAGGCGACGGAATCGGTACGCATATAGGTGATGTAGCCGTTTTCGTAGAGGTACTGGGCGGTGCGCATGGTATCGCGCGCGCTCATGCCGAGGGAGTGGGCCGCCTGCTGGAGGGTGGAGGTTGTAAAAGGCGGGCCGGGGTGGCGCTTGTACGGCTTCGTCTCAACGCTTGTTACTTCGCCGTGTGCCCCAGCAGTGTAGTCGGCAATGAGCTTGGCAGTCGCGGCGTCCAAATGGGTGACGTTTTTCTTCGCCAACTCGCCTTTATCGTTGAAGTCTTTGCCTGTGGCGATACGAGTACCGTCAACTGCTACCAGCTTGGCGTCAAATTCTTCACCGGCTTTATCGAAGGTCGCGCTGACGTCAGCATACGAAGCGGCAATAAACGCCATGCGTTCACGTTCACGGTCAACGAGCAGGCGTGTGGCTGCGGACTGTACGCGCCCTGCGGATGTGCCCGTGGCAATTTTGCGCCACAGGAGCGGGGAGATTTTGTATCCAACGAGGCGGTCGAGGATTCGGCGGGATTCTTGTGCGTCGACGAGTTTGGTGTCGAGGTCGCGCGGGTGAGCGAGGGCTTCTTCGATTGCGCTTTTGGTGATTTCGTGGAAAACCATACGTTTGACGGGCACTTTTGGCTTGAGTACTTCAAGGAGGTGCCATGCGATTGCTTCACCTTCGCGGTCCTCGTCCGTTGCGAGGAGGAGTTCGTCGGCGTTTTTCAGTGCGGCTTTGAGCTCGCGGACAGTTTTGTTCTTGCCCTCGGAAATTACATAGTAGGGCTCGAAACCTGAATCAATATCGACGGCGAATTGGGAGTAGGCGCCGCCTTTCATGGAGGCGGGCAGCTTGGAGGGCTGAGGGAGGTCACGGATATGTCCAACAGACGCTAAAACATCGTAGTCGTCGCCAAGAAAGCGGCTAATCGTGCGCGCCTTAGCGGGAGACTCTACAATCACAAGCTTGGACACCATATCCTCCTACACCTTATATATATGTGTCACCTATTCAGCTACAGAAAATTGCCGAGCGCAACTTTTTCGGAAAATATCACTATGGGACACCTTAGCGCACATAACAGACATTTGTGCAAACCTTTCCCTCCTTAGCGGTCAAAGCTCACTCCCATCCCCTGCCCCCAGCACCACACACTACTTGCAAACATCACCCCACCACACACGCCCGTCACCAGCGAGCACTATCTGAATCCTTGTCTTTCATTTGTGTAAGATGTGAGCGTACGTGCCGCTATAGACACTAGAGTGAAAACGTCATCTCAATCCCTCACCTCACAGGAGAGTTCGCATGGATACGCCAGTTGAGTCCACTACCGATAGCGATGTGAAACCTACATTGCCGTCATATATTCTTCGTTTCTTCACGCACTACGTTTTGTTTTTTTTCATCCTGTCTATTATCTCTTTACTCCTCGTCGCTTTTACTTTATCCCTGTTTGAGGAGATCGTAAACAAAGTATCAGATGAGGTTATTTTGTCTATCGGACTACCGCTGGCAGTGTTCGCTTATATTTTCCTCATACATCTCATCACTCGTAATAGGCGTTTTCTTCGTTTTAAGCGCAGCGACGCAATCATGTATAGCGCTATTTTTGTTCTTTTTACTGTTACTGATCTTATCGTTATTGCTTTCACGGATGGTCTGACCATTGGTGGGCCGCCCACTACAGTTCTTCTGATTTTCGCTTTCCCGTTCTTCCCTTTTATTTTCCTTTATTTGTTTGCGGGAATGGCGTTACATCTGCATTTGGTGATACTTTCTATTCTTTTCTTCATCTCAGTTTTTGCTTGGATTGTGACGCGCAATGAAACAGCCGCCGCAAAAGAGCGCGTCGAGAAGGTGGACGCAAGCGCGGCGCAACCACTTGTGAGAAGAAAATCTGTGCTTGTAAAGCCTCTTTCTGCGCTTACCGTCGTCGCTCTTGTGGGGGCTGGCGGCCTCGTGTGGGGGTATATGACCAATCCGGCCCATAAATATAAAGGTCATGATTTTGAGTATATGAATGGCTATTCGAGTACTGATTTTACTGATTACACTCCGTATGCTGACCCGTCGAAGCTCGTCATGCTTGACCATAAGCCTTCGCTTGTTATCGATGACGAGGAGGATATGCCTGTGCTTGACGGCGCGGAGGCCTGTTACCCGTTGTATTCTTCGGTCGCGAAAAATGTGTATACAAATATCGCCGAGATTGAGCGGGAAGCTACCGACATCGAAAACGGTGACTACGGAAGCTACCACACCAATGGAAAAATTGTCTCTTTTACTAATAGCTCTGTGGGCTATCAGCGCCTGCTGGACGGGGAGGTAGACATATTCTTCGGTGCGAAGCCATCCGAAAATATGGTTCAAAAGGCAAAAAAAGAGGGCAAAGAGTTCCGCATGACGCCTATCGGGCATGAGGGTTTTGTGTTTTTTGTCGAGAAGAATAATCCTGTCGATAATCTTACTAGTGAGCAAGTGAAAGCTATCTATTCTGGTGAGATTACGAATTGGAAAGAGGTTGGCGGACCCTACCGGAAAATTCTTGCTTTCCAGCGCCCCAATGAGTCTGGCTCGCAGATTATGATGAAGCACTATATGGGCGATGTGCCTTTGAAAGAACCTGTGACGTATGAAACCGTTGGTGGTATGGGTGACGTTATCGATATTGTTGCAGAGTATGGGCATGACAAGGGCGCGATTGGTTACACTTTCCGTTATTTCCTTGAGGGCTTGCATCAAGAAGATGGTGTCAAAATGCTTTCTATTGACGGGGTGTATCCGTCAGTCGAGAACATTTCTAATGGCACGTATCCCCTTGTTGCCGATGTGTACGCTGTCACCCTCGAATCGAATGACGACCCCAATGTACAGGCAATGCTCGATTTCCTCGTCTCGCCTGACGGCCAAGAAATCGTCGAACGCTCCGGCTACGCTCCGCTTTCTCAACAGAAAAGCAAATAACTACGGCAGAATATAGCGTCCACCAGGTATTTTACGCACAAGCCATGTAAATCAGCTCATAGATCTGGAGTTTTCTCCAGTTTCGTTTATCTCAATCCAAAAGAGATCGGGCGCTGGAACTGCTAATCGTTCCAGCGCCCGATTCAATCTATGTCTCTATGGGACTACTTGATTGGCTTCTCACCATACCAAGCAGTTCCTTCGGCTTTCCAACCGTGCTGGGCAATGAGTACATTCCATTCATTCGTATCTGTAGTGTAATGATGCTGAGCTGGTTGCGGCAAATTCTGGTTGTACAACCTACGCAACTCCACACTCTTCTTTGGATCGGAGTACCACGCCACACCTTCGTATCTCCAGCCATGCTGTGCAGTCAGCACAGATTTCTCATGAGAATCCATCGTGTAGTGATGCGCACTCGAAACTGGATTATACAAGCGATAAACCTCGTATCCTTTCGTTCCAGACTTAGGTGCACACCATGCCACTCCCTCATATTGCCATCCATATTTAGATACAAGAACATTCTTTTCATTTTGGTCTAATGTGTAGTGGTGCTTTCCGCCAATCCCAGGATTGTAAAGACGGAATACTTGCTTACCTGAACACTTCTTCTCAACAGGCACAGGCTTAGGTTGCGCAGCTGCACAGCCGTTATCATTGTTGTTTATATCGGCTGAATTATCTGAGAAGGCTTTGCCTTTAGAAGAGATGCAGTTATTTTTGAAGACGTTTCCTGCACCTTCTTTCGACCTAAGATCGACCCATGTCTGTCCACCATAGTTCGCTTTGCTTGACACTCTATTGCCGCTAATTGTCGCCTTCTTTACGCCTGTCACATAGATTCCAAAGCGACCAGAAGACCGCACAGTGTTATTCGTAATTTTGCAGCCTGAACCAGCTTTTTCAAGCTGGATTCCGTCTTGAGCGGAGTTTTCGATAACCGAGTTTTGGACAGTTACGACTGACCCATTGGCGGCTCTGATGCCGTGCTGTCCCGCGTTACGGAAGGTCGATTTACTAATAGTTCCTTTCGAGGAACTATCGTAAGTAGCATTATTTTTTGCCGAATTAGAAATGGTCACGTTCGACAGATTGATTGTTGAACCATTCCTAGCCGAGATTCCATATTGAGAGTTATTCACTGTACAACCAGTCATGTCAAGCTTCGACTTGTCATCAACAAAAACAGCTACGTCAGAAGCGTTCTGCAGCTTGTGGCCAGAGCCAATACTCGCGGTTGACCCTTTTTGCATAAAAACAGAAGCGATGGAACCGTTACCAATCAACTTGGCATTTTTTGAATCAAGCGCATATAAGAAATTTATTGGGGCTGTTCCTGAAAGTTTGTTCTTCTCGATAACTGCATTATCCATTGAAGCAAGAGTAATGACTCGCCCGGAAATCTTCTTGAAAGTATTACCGCGAACAGTTAATCCACCAACCTTTGATTTGTAAGCGCCATTTTTAAGGGTAGCGATAGTACGATGATTTCCAACCGCAGAAATGACATTTTCAAACGTATTATTTTCTACAAGCACTTTTCCTGCTGGAGTTCCGTCTTTAACGGTGATTGCATTCTCTCCGTTATCTGCAAAATCGAGATGAATCACTTCAGTAACTGTGGCGGGTTTTGAGTTGTCGGCCCAAAATTCTGTATCGCTATTTGAAGCAATCACTTGGTTTTTGAAAGTACTATTTTTGATAACAACATTTGTCGACGCAGAAACATTGATGAAATGGTTGACACAATTTGTGACTGTCACCCGATCGAAAGTGATGTTTTTTCCATGACGAATCATGAATCCCCCGTTATTTGCCGTCTTTTGGCCTGAACGTGCCCCGCCGTCCCACGTGCCACCCACGATTTCAATATCATGCGGACCGTTGTATCCTCTACTACCGTCAATATCTGAATAGACAATCAAGTGGTTACCACGAATAGTCGCACCGGAATCGGCAACAACTTTAGTATTCGATGGAATCTTAAGTGGACCGCCAATCACATATGTGCCAGCCGGGATCCACACAACCCCTTTTTTCGAAGGTGTTCCTTGTGCCCCTGCTTGATTAAGAGCCGTCTGTAATGCTGACTGAGTTTGAGCAGATACGACAATAGCGCCTGCTGGTGGTGTTCCATTAGTTAAGACGACGGCATTTTTTGCCGCAGCAGCTTCGGCTGGAGCAATGTTTAAGAAAGCCCCTGCCGCTAAGAGCGTTCCCGCACACACCAAAGCAAATAAATTACGTGTCAATTTCATTGATTTCCCTTCTACTACTTTCACCGATTAAATAGTGATTTTCCTGCATTTTAACAGAAGAAGATAAGTGCTACAACGAGAGAAAACAGTGTAGGCGCAATGGAGCCCCTTCATCGTAATCCGCTACTTATCTAAAAGCAGGCCTACCATCCGCATGTCAGGTGAACAAAACAATCTCAGGGAATGAATGTGATACAGTCACATCAAAAAGTAGTTACCGCTAAAGCCCATGCCTTGGGGAGAAGAAAAGATGGATAAAACCACACCTAAGTCCACTAAAAGCAATCAAACTACACCAATACGCACCCGAATTGCATGGTTGGCATTGCACGCTCTATTGCCATAATTTCCATTACTCTCAATCACGCGGTTAATAGGAGTTTTTCTGTCTATCACGGGCAGCATAACGAATTCGTTGAATTGCCGTTATGGGTTTCCGTTACTGAAGCAACTGTGGCCACATTCAGCCGACTTGGTGTCCCGCTTTTCTTGATGATTACAGGCGCATTGATGCTGCACAGGGATTATGAAAGCAAAGGACGCATCTCCCGTTTTCTCAAATATAATTGGCTTCAACTGCTTATTACAACCGAAATATGGTTGACGATAATGTTTTGGTATATACAGTTACTACCAAAGTCGGTTCTGCGTACAGACGGTATTGGAGAATGTCTGAAAGATTTTTTCTGTACTTTATTGTTCATAGATCCAGTCACAATGGGAAATATGTGGTACATGTCGATGATACTGTGCGTCTACTTAATGATTCCGATTCTCGCAATAGGCCTTAAAAGAATTGATGTCCGCTTTTTGCTTTACCGATGGCTATCGTAATCTTCAGTAATTACATATTGCCAGACATTAATGCCGTGAAGAAAGTGTTGGGATTTGAAAAACAATTAACTACTGAGCTTGCAGGTAACAATGTTTTTTCGATGTTTGTTGTATGCATACTTATTGGTTATTTCGTAGTTCATCATAATGTAATGGGAAAGATAAGCACGCCAGTGCTCATCGGACTGACCATCGTATCTTTTGTTGCCTTCTGCGCATTTCAGCTTTGGTTTTTCTCCGCTGACTATGATTACGTAATCCGCTACAACAGCTGCTTTCCCCTGATAACGGCAACATTTCTTTTTGAACTTTTACATAGGGCGCAACCTGGCAAACAGATTAGCAGGATTGCAGAAAAACTATCAAAAATGGCTCTCGGAATTTACTTCGTCCATATTTGTATCATGGAAGGGCTTATGGCTCTTATTAATCACTATCACTGGGATATAACGCATTTGTCGAGACTTGCTTTTCTAGAGCTGGTTTCATTCTTTGGATCAATACTGATTATTCTGATTTGTGAAAAGTCGGAACTGATGAAAAAGTATCTTTTCATCATCAAGTAAGCTGTGCAATTGCATATCATTTATCCTCCTTAAGTTGCGTCTTTCCTTATCGGAGGAAATAATGAAGGGGACTGCACTACTGGGAAAGGTTCATCATGTATTTCCTTGATGAGAAGGTTCGGAATCTTCATCGTATTTTTGATCAGAATGCTCGACGTGGCTATCTGCGTCTTGATTTGAACGAGAATCCTGGCGGTCTGCCTCAAGAACTTATTGATAAAGCCTTCGACGGGGTCATTACTCCCGAGTTTGTTGCACAGTACCCCGAAACTCTACATTTCACTGAGGTACTCGCGAAACACTTGGGTACAGACATTTCCCATGTGTGCCTAACTAATGGTTCATCTGAAGCTATCCGTTACGTCATCGAAGCCTTTACCTCAGATAATGGTCGTATTGTTGGGGTTGTTCCCTCGTATTTCATGTTCCAGATTTATTCCGAAATGTACGGGAAAAATATCGTTCAGGTGCCGTATCGTGACGATTTGAGTATGTACGTGGAAGATATTATCGCTGAGCTAACCGAGGATACTGAGCTACTGATTTTACTCAACCCCAATAACCCCATGGGGAACGTCTATACCCGTGAAGAATTTGAACAGATTATGACGGTCGCTAGGGAAAAGGAAATAACTGTCCTTGTCGATGAGGCCTACCATTATTTCTATCCAGAAACGTTCCTTGACTATGCCTTGAATGAAGAACACGTCTTTGTGACTCGTACTTTCTCCAAAGCCTTTTCCATGGCAGGGTGCCGCCTCGGCTATGTCATCGGCTGGCCTGAGGGTATTGCGATGGTTCAAAAGCTGTGTACGCCCCACAATACGAATGCTTTTGCCATGCAGATGGCAGAAACCATTTTGGAAACCCCTGGAGCAATCGAAGGTCTTATAGAGCGCTTCAGCAAAGGCCGTTCTTATCTTATCGACGCGCTCGATGAACATGGTTATAAGTATCAAGGCCAGGCAGGTAACTTCCTGTTTATTCAACCTAAAACAGATGCCCATACGATTGTTGCCCGTATGAAAGAAGAAAAGAAAATCCTCATCAAGGTATACCCCGATGTGGGCCATCTCGGCACCTGCCTACGCGTCACCATCGGAGAAAAGCAATATATGGAGCAATTCCTAAATGCCCTCCTAGAACTCGACCGCCTCTGAACTCTGCTCGGCATTTTTGGCGCTTTAACTTGCGTCTTTTCCTAGAGAAAGAAATAATGAAAGTTAGATTGCCATTGCGATAAAACCGCGAGTAAAAGGATTCATGTGAAGAATAACAAGACAGTTAGTAAACAATACTTGACTCCTGTTGAGCTACACAGCGAACTTCTGTCTATTTTGCGAGCTTTCGCCTCTTTCTGCGATTCCCACAATCTCCGCTACACACTTGTCGGCGGCTCGATGCTGGGCGCTGTGCGCCATCAAGGATTTATTCCATGGGACGACGATATTGATGTCGGTATGCCACGCCCCGACTATGAGAAGCTACGAACTCTCGAGGCTGAGTTTTACGAAGAGACAGGTTATAAGCTCTCTGGCTATCGTTCGCTCAAACTTAAAGATTCTCCAATGATAAAGATAGAAAATGAGCAGATTAACTGCTTGGAGATGGGGACAGTTCCCGTCAAGCTCTGGATTGACCTCGTTCCCGTTGACGGCCTTCCCGCAAACGACCGCTTGAACTGGGTGGTTTGCCAAAGCGCATTTGTCGTGCGACGAGTCCTGTCAATCATGCTTACTCCACGTAATGAGCGCTCTGGCAGTTTTGGTGGATTTATCAAAGACAAAATCGTTGGCCCCACGATATCGGCAGTGCCGGGTATTGCAGTTGCGACATCAAAACTTCTCACTACTATTGCGAGGCGAATTCCTTTCGGTTCTTCTGCTCACGCTGGCATCGTAGCTTTTGGTATATATCGCGACGCGGAACGTATCTCTTTGAATGGCTGGACGGAGACTGTAGAGGTAGATTTCGAGGGAGAGAAGTATCGTGGGATTAGCTGTTGGGACGAGTATTTAAGCCAGCTGTACGGCGATTACATGAAACTTCCGCCCGAGGAAAAACGCGAAACGCACGGGCTTAGCGCGTGGCGAGTAGAGGAGGAGCAATGAGCGAGCTTCTCAGCCTCGAAGAGCTGCAAAAAGTGTATATAGAGCTCCTCGCGGATTTTGACAGCATATGTTCTGCGCACGGTTTGCGTTATGACCTGTGTGGTGGCTCGATGCTGGGCGCTGTGCGTCACGAGGGCTTCATTCCGTGGGATGATGATGCAGACGTGTCGATGCCGCGTCCTGATTATGACCGCCTCATCGAGTTGGCGCTCGCGGGCGAACTGCAACTTCCAGAAGGCCGTGAAATTGTCTGCCAGCAGGCAGGAACTTTTGCACGCCCCTACGCTCGTCTTGTCCGCCATGATGTGGAGAGAGTTGCACAGTATTTGAGTGATGATGACTGCCCTTATATTGGGCTTGATATTTTCACGGTTGACGGTTTCCCTTCGTCTAACGTAGCTTTTAAGGCACAAACAAAACTTCTCAAAGCCTTGCGTTCGGCGCTTCTTGTCTCCCTATCCAAGCCGGGAACGTCCTCGCGTTCTGGAGCCGTGGCAAAAGCTAAAGATGTGCTTCGCCCGCCGCTTCAAGCAATCGGTTCTATGCATCTTGCTGCCCTTTATGAAAAAATGTGCCGTCTCGTGCCGTATTCCAAGGCAGAATATGTCGGTATTGCTAACGGGATGTACGGAACGAAAGAGCGCTGGCGCAAGGACGATATGCTGCCGCAGCAGCAGTGGAAATTTGAGGGCTTATCCTTGCCGGGTTATCGCAATGCCGATATGTATTTGTCGAACTTGTACGGCTCATACATGGATTTGCCGCCCGAATCAGAGCGCGAACCTCACTGCGACGAGGCGCGTTGGGCCGGAAAGGACACACAATGACATCGGATTTGCGTCGTCTTCAACTTGAAGAGCTTGCTATTCTTGAGGATTTTGTTGCTGCCTGCGAGGAATACGGGCTTCGCTACTATCTGCTTGGCGGCACTTTACTGGGCGCCGTGAGGCACAAGGGTTTTATTCCATGGGACGATGATGTCGACGTAGCGATGCCGCGCGTCGATTACGACCGTCTCATTTCTTTGTGGGATTCACGCGAATGTGAATACACAATGGTTACACCCGATACTCCCGGCTATCGTTATCCGTGGGCGCGCCTCGAATCATCGCGAGTACGTATCCGTAATCATTCAGCGAATGTTCCACGTATTGAAAACGCGTGGATTGATATTATTCCTTTTGATTCAATACCCGATAATCCTGTGCTCCGCACCTTACATAAAACACGGCTTTCTCTGTGGTGGAATCTCAATCAAATTGTGCAATTTGATGAGCTTGTCGACCAAAAACGTCAGCGTTCTTTGCCAGGCAGACTCGCTATTTCTCTTGCGTCTAAGTTCAAGTGGATTGGTTCGCTTGTTGATTATAAGACGACGTTGCGTGGCCTCAATCGAACGCTCATGAAGTATCCGTACGATATGGACACTCGCGATATTATTAACTTCCTTGCCGCCTATGGCTTTGACGAGATTTTCCCTAGGCAGGCCTTTGCCGAGACAGCTTTGTATGACTTTGAAGGTAGGCAATTTGTTGGTCCGAAAGATTACCACGAGGTGTGTCTTCGCATTTACGGCGATAGCTACATGGAGCTTCCTCCTGAAGACGAACGCAATAAGCACAATGCAGAAATTCTCGATGATGACGAATTAGGGTAGGATTGAGCACATGAGCGCCCTGACTGTCAAAGACAATAAGCGACCTGCGGAGGCTCTGGACGTTTTGCATCGGCGAGGTATTGTATGAAAAAGGTACTGACATACGGCACGTATGATTTGCTCCATCATGGGCATATTGCTTTGCTTGAGCGTGCCAAGGCTCTCGGCGATTATCTGATTGTCGGTATTACTTCCGACCAGTTCGACCGTGACCGTGGCAAGCTGAATGTACGGCAGTCCCTTGTCGAGCGAATCCGCGCAGTCGAAGCCCTTGGGATTGCAGACGAAATCATTGTCGAGGAATATCAAGGGCAAAAGATTGACGATATCGTCGCCCATGACGTCGATATTTTCACGGTCGGCTCCGATTGGGTGGGCAAGTTTGACTATCTACGTGAGTATTGCGAGGTTGTCTATCTTGAGCGAACGGCAGGGGTTTCTTCCTCGGAGATTCGCGAGGAAGAATCAGGGATTGTGCGCCTCGGCATCATTGGCGGCGGCTCTCGCGCTCTCAGATTTGCCCGCGAATGTCAGTATGTCTCTGGTGTAGAGATTATTGGTGTGACGGCAGCTAATTCAGGGGGCGATTCATCTTTCGCTGACGGCATGTCTCTGCTGGTCTATTCGTCTCTGGCTGAGTTACTCCCCGATATTGACGCGCTCTACATTATTGACACCGTCGATACGCACGCCACGCTTATTACCCAAGCGCTTGAGGCAGATTGTCACGTCATCTGCGAGACCCCGATGTTCATGTCTGAGCACGAAGCACGTGAAGCTTTTGCTTTGGCTGAATCTCGCGGGCTTGTTCTTTTTGAAGCTGTCAAGACCTTGTGGGCTCCCGCCTTTAGGCGCTTGCTTCTTCTCGTAGAATCGGGCGCTATTGGCGAGGTTAAAGCCATTGATGTTGCCTGTACCCAGATTCCCGCTGATTTGAAGAGGGTGCGCGAAAACGTTTATGAGGGCAGTCTGTATGACTGGGGAACGCTTGTTCTCCTACCTATCTTCCAGCTCCTGGGAACGTCCTATCATTCTTGCGAACTTTACGAGATGAAAGACGGCGATTTTTCTGCTTTCGTTCGTGGAAATATCGCTTATGAGAATGCCATCGCAACTTTCTCTGCTGGTCGAGGAATAAAGAGTGAAGGTCACCTTATCATTACCGGTACTGAAGGATATATTTACGTTCCTGCTCCGTGGTGGAAGCCCGAGTACTTCGAGATTCGTCATGAAGACTTACGCGAAACAAAGCGTTTCTCTTTCGCTTTCGAGGGCGAGGGCATGCGATACGAGATTTTGGAGTTTATCGCCATGATTCGCACTAGAAATCTCGACAACCGTCTTCTTTCCAAGGACCACATCTTCGCTGTTGCAGATATTATTTCTCGCCTGCACATTGGGGATACTGTCCAAATCTAGGAGATGTGCTATATGCCGCGGTTATCTGTCATAACACCTTTTTACAACGTTTCAGAATTACTTTTTTCTGCATGCGTCGATTCTATTCTTAACCAAGATTTCACAGATTTTGAGTGGATTATCGTTGACGACGGCTCAGATGAAAAAAGTGCTACGATGCTGGATAGTTATGCCGCGCGAGACGAGCGCATACATGCGTATCACTGTGGCAATGAGGGCGTTTCTGCCGCGCGCAATAGTGGGCTCGATGTGGCAGTGGGCGACTATTTCACTTTTGTCGATGCCGACGATCTCGTAACACCTATTTTTTTCAGTAACTCCACAGAAATACTCGACCGCACTAACGCCGATATCGCCTATGGCTTCCTCCGACGAACTGGTGGCAATTCTATCCTTGGTGTTGACGCAGGCGATTTGCGAGAAGAAGTTTTGACAGGAAATAAGCTGTCGCTTTTCCAGCGTGGCGTACTCGCGGGAGAGAAATTGCCTGGTCTGGCAGAAGTAAAGAAATACGCTCCGTATCCAGTTGCCCCAAAAGTTTATCGTCGAAAAGTATTTAGTGAACTCCGCTTTAGGCGCGGTATGCCTGTCGGCGAAGATTCCCTTTTCAATGCCATGTCACTCGATATAGCCCAATCCATCGTTCTTATTCCAGAGCATTGGTATAACTACATCATTCACCGCCACTCTGTTTCCCAAGCGCCCGCATTGGATAAATTATTAGACCAGCTTGCCGGGTTTTCCGCATATATTGACGAGGGTTCTGCGCGGGGGTGGAACAAGTCTGATGTCGGCATGAGGTATGCTCACGCACTCGTAAATGTCCTTTCCGTCCTTGCTAAGTACACATCTATTGGTGAAATGCGTCGTTTTACAAAAAACGCTCTTAAGCTTGATGCTGCAGCATGGCTGGGAGATATTGACATATCCAACTACGAGCTCTCGCCACAGTTCCGCCTGCTTGCCACAATGATTCACCATAAAAGGGCGAATGCGATTGTTGCTCTTATGAAAGCGCAACCTACAGTTGATGTCCTGAAAGCACGTGTTCACCGTATGCTAAAGAATTAACCAGTTTTAGATAGCTTGTCGCATAATCTTTGATTTATAGGCACAATGGATGAGAGAGTATTGAGGAGGAACCATGGCGGAGAAAGTACTCACTATCTCTGTAGCTGCATACAATGTTGCGGACTATCTGAAGCAGACGCTTGAATCATGCCTTGCACTATCCTACAAGGATTTTGAGGTACTCATCGTTAATGATGGCTCAAGCGACACAACAGCTCAGATTGCCGCCGACTATGAAAAACACTATCCTGACATCTTCAAACTTGTATCTAAAGAAAACGGCGGCTATGGTTCAACGGTCAATACTGCTCTTGAGGTGGCACAAGGTAAGTATTTTAAGCTTTTGGACGGTGACGACTGGTTTGACACCGATGGTTTAGAGTCTCTGCTTAGCGTTTTACGCGATAACGATGTTGACCTTGTTCTCACTCCTTATGTCCGTCAAGAAGAAGGTGTTGGGACAAAAATTGTTGATCAGGCAGAGGGGATTGAGGAACGCATATGGGATTTTGACGAGTGCCCTATTCCTTGGCGTATCTCCATGCATTCAATGGCATATCGCACCGCATTAGTTCGCGAATCGGGTCTGCGTCTCGAGGAACATTGCGTCTATACTGACACTGATTACATTACGGAACCTTTGCATCGTGTTCACACAGTCTATGTAAGCCACACTCCTGTTTATCAGTATCGGATAGGGCGCGAAGGCCAATCAATGGAACGTGCGGGGCGTATTCGCCACCGAGGCGAAATGGAATCGCTCATTTATCGTATGCTTAAGCGTTGGCCGTCTCTCGAAAATACAAATACTACTGCGGAACGGGTATGCCGAGCTTGGCTTATTGATGATATTGTCGGTCACCTTCAACTTCTTTATTCTATGGATGCTTCCGATCAGATAAAGGACGAGATTCTCCGTTTTACTGAGTATGTGCGTACAGCTGCACCAGCGCTTTACCGCGATACTCTCAAGCATTCCCAGTGGGCTTTCCTTTTTGATAAAGGTGGCGCTCGCGGATATAAAGCAGTCAGCGCAGCTTATCACGCTTTTCTTGCTGTAAAAGATGCTCTGAAACGCTAATACATTATTTGGATATTTTCCGCACAAGGGCGACAAGGAGCAAATCGTATCCGAAACGCAGCAAAGATTTAGCAATCCAGCTATCTGCAATTGGCGCGACTGAAATTGCGCTGAGCATAAGGAGCCTGCCATCGATAGCGTGCATTGCGTAGATTTCAAGAGAATGTCTCCCCGTCCATGCCACTGCCTTCTCGGCGTATCGAAGAATGGGAACAGTACGCAGGGCTTCAATGCCCAAAGAAATATAACAAAGGGCTAAGGTTCCAGCAAGCGCGCCGCATATCGCGAGTAGATAGTTGTCTCCCCACGCGCGCGATGACATTTCAAATGTCGAGTACCGTGTAGCAATTATCCAGAGTATAAACGCCACCACTCCAACAAAGACGAGCTTTAGACGCACTGCATTGAGCACTTTTATGAGCTGACCGAAGAACATGAAGCCGACGGCGAGCAATGCCAAATCAAAATCAAAAGGCAGATATACCAGTAACTTTTGCGGGACAACAAAGGCGAGGGCAAGCATCAGCACACCAGTGCCAGCGATTATCCACGGGTTATTATCCTGTTTCCATTTAGCGGCAATACGCAACAAAGCATTAGCAAGAATACGCGCAAGGAATAGGCACCATAAAAACCATGCCATTCCAACCCCGTAAAAACCGCCGCCAACATAATCAAGTCGAACACCAGCCCACATGCTTTGTGGCATCCATTGTGTCGACGGGTAACCTGCGGGAAAGACAAGTGCCTGTGCGAGCGCGAGAAAACGCGAAGATATTGGCGCATCACTTGTGAGCACATTCGGCAATACAGCTATCGCCACAATGAGTATGTAGGGCAAAAGTAGGCGCTTCGCCGAAGACTGCAGAACTGTTTTCCACGGTTTTGCCCGCAACGTGAAGCCTGCGAGAATAAAGAACGCTGGCATATGAAAGGAAAAGATAAGTTGGCGAACTGTCCCGTGGTCAACCGTATGCCCAACCACAACTAAAAAGATGGCAATGCCTTTAGCAATGTCTAGCCATTCCAAGCGAGACGAAGCAGGCAAATCACCAGATTCTCTCGTTTTCTGCGCCATCAATTTTCCTTTTTCTTCAAACCACTTGTATCGAGAAGCTCAAGGAAAAAAGGATCTTTACGTATAAGTAACCAAGCAAAAGTGCAGGCAAGGAAGAAGATTGCTCCAATTCCCACTTCAAGGAATAGACCTGGATAACTCAATCCCCACATCGCACGCGTCACGTGAGCAACATAGCGCACCAGTACTGCCATGAGAACACCAATAATAAAGAAAGGAATAATGCGAGCAAAGAAACGACCAACTGGTAATTCTTTGCGAACCATGATGACTTGGGCAACCAAAACAGCAACTTCTGCAGCAATTGTCGCTATTGCTGCCCCTAAAGACCCGTAGGGTTTAATAAGAATCAGGTTTAAGACAATATTGACAACAGCTCCAGCGAGAACCGAGATAGTGAAAAACCAGTCTTTATGACTGGGAAGTAAGTATTGATTGCCAAGAACATTCGTCGACGCAATCAAAGGGACGACTCCAGCTAAAACAATCATCGTAGGAATTGCAGGACTGAATGTACCTGATAAAAACTTTGTCACAAATTCGGGGGCAATTGCTCCAATGCCAAAAGCGGCAGCGAAAGCCGCAATCATCATAAACCAGAAGGACAACTCCAACGCATGTAAACCTAAGGCTCTGTCTTCCTCGTTATCACTGGAAAAATACGAAGACATACGAGGAAGCATGACCGCGCCAAGTGCAGTAATAACGGCGAGAGGAATCTTGGCAACACGCTCAGAGTACTCGTAGTAACCAGTTTGAACCATTGTCGATATCGCGCCAAGCATGATTTTGTCTAAAACAGTGTATAGAGAGATGGCGATGACGGGAATGAAAAGGCGGAGTGAGGGACGAAAATGGGCGCTAATCTCTTGCCATGAAGGAGTGTAGAAATCGACATACCGCGGGATAAAAGGCAAAACGAGAAGCTGAGAAACTAAATAGCCACCCGCAATGATAATCACGTAAATCCACAGATCTTCATAGGATTTCACCAAAGTAAAAATAAGTACAAGCTCGGTGACTTTAACGATCACATTGCGAATTGTCGGAATTTTGAACTCTTCAACTCCAAAAAGGAGCCATGAAGCATTCAACGCTGCCGAAATAATCCAAAAACACCAGAAAAAAGCTATCTTATGTCCACCTTTAGGCTCGGGGATCCAATACACAAAATAAATTGCTAAAACTATCGCAGCGATAAGCAGCTGGCTAACATAGGCGCTCCAAAACGCTTTTGACAATTCCTGGCGATTATGGCGTTTCATTGCCACAAGGCGCACGCCATACGTCGACATTCCTAAGGTTGCAAAAAGAACAAAATACTGAGTAATTGAAGAAGTATAAGAGTAGACGCCCACGCCAGTCGGTTCAAGTACACGAGATAAATATGGAGTCGTAATAAGCGGAGTAATAATCAGGAGTACCTGATACGCCGCGTTATAGAGAAAACTGTGCCGTAGGCGTGGCATAGAACTCCTTAGATAAACATCTAATCACTCAAAGCAACTATAGTACGTTCGAGTCCTTCAGGCATAGTTAAACTGGCTTTCCAGCCAAGGGCGTGGGCGCGGGCAGGATTGAGGATTGCACGGGTTGCTGTGGAATACCCTGCTCTCTCTGTTTCGTCTGGCAAATCGAAAATGACCTGAGTGCCAGCACTCTCAGCAATCGCAGCCGCAATATCCCGCAAGCTCATATCGCAACTCGAATCAGCGAGGTTATAGGCAGCACCCGCGTCGCCACGCGTGAGCACCCAGAGCATTCCGCACACAGCATCACGCACATGCAAGTAGGAGAAGAACTGCGTTCCTTCCGATTTCAACACGACATCTTCGCGTGCCACACCCTTAAAAATGAACTGGCTAATCGCTTTAGTATCCGAGGGCAGAACTGTTGCTCCAAAAATGCGCGGCAGACGGGGAATGAATACGGGCAGATTCTTCTGCGCCATATAGGCCTGGCAGAGCGCTTCGCCTGCACGTTTGGCTTCAGGATAGCCAGCACGTAGAGTATTGCAATCAATATAGCCCAAATAATCTTCACTGAAAGAATCAGTATCGCCGCGATTTTCTCCGTAAATCTCAACAGAAGAGGCAAAAACAAATGCGTCTGCTTCCGAAGCAACTCCATACTCCAAAAGATTCGATAAACCCGTCATATTAGACGCGATAGTACCAATCGGGTCGCTCGCATAGGCGCGAGGGTGAGTGGCAGAAGCGAGATGAAGAATAATATCGGCACGCTTATTTGGGCGCGCTCCATGAACCGACACATCGCACACTTCAAAAGAAAAATCGTCACGATCAAAATACGGCAGACGCTTGCGTGCTTTTTCCTCATTACGCCCCAAAGCAAGAACGTGGCAATCCAAATGCGCTATATCGTTTTTCAACAGCAAAACATCGATGAGAAATGTGCCGACCATACCGGTCGCCCCAGAAATCGCAATAGTTTTACCGCGCAACTTTTCCCAATCAAGCCCGCTTGCGCATACGTATTCACAATCTTCGTGATACAGAGGATTATCTAAATAAGTCGTCGCGCCCATTTCATGTACCTCGTCTTACTTCAACCACGTATCGGAATCTGCAGCGAGATATGCCTTGAAAAGTTCCAAATCATCTTTTGTCGTCAACTTGATATTCTTATCCGAACCAGCAGCAAAATACAAAAGATAACCAAGCTCAACCATCATCGTATTGGTGTAATGCGAGCCGTGGACACCAATATTTTCTGCAAAAGCACGCTCATACGCACTCGAGAGTAAATCGTAGCGGTACGCTTGTGGAGTCGAAACTCTGCGCAGCGTCTCGCGCGGAATAAACTCACTCGTCGTCTCAGGGTCTTCGGGATCAACACGGAAAATCTGCTCGTTATAAGGCAGAGACGTCACGGCATTGCCATGCTCACCAGCCACACGCAATACATCGCTCAAAACAGCAGAATCCACAAGCGGGCGAATACCGTCATGAATAATAATCAAATCATCTGGCGCAGCGAATTCACCGACAGCTTTAACACCGTTATAAATCGACTCTTGTCCACTTGCGCCACCGGGAACAATCGTCACCAGCTTCTCGATATTGAATTGCTTGGCATAAGCGCGCGCAACATCAATCCACGACTCAATGCAGACCAAAACAATCGAATCAACCTCCGGGTGACGCTGGAAAGACTCAAGCGTATAAATCAAGACAGGTTTGTCATACACGTTAATGAATTGCTTAGGAATATCCTGACCCATACGAGAGCCGGAACCGCCCGCGATGATTACCGCGATATTACTCATCTCTATCTCCTAAAAACTTTCGGTGTATCGGCGACCGAGGAACTTGGCTGCTAAGAAACCGCCACCCTTCTTCAGCCAATTCGTCTTCTCTGTTGACATCACAGGACACTCAATATAATCGTAGCCTTTTGTATTTAGCCATGCATCTATTAGAAGCTCTGAAAGCCTACCGACCACACGCGCTTCAAAAGCCGTCATGCCCTCAAAATCGAGACGCTTTTCCACCTCGAAAAGAATCGGGAAAAGCCACGAGCAATACTCGTCAAAAAGATCACGCCGCATAAGCATCATATTGAAAATATGTGCACCGCGAGCGCTGAGCACTTTTTCATATGCTGGCAACGATTCGGGAGACAGCTCGCCAAGCACATCACGCACAACATCAAGATGCGCCGCATCAAAAGTATGCGCATAGTGATTACCGACGGTTTCGATATAGTAGTTGCGTTTTTTCGGCAGGATAATCGGACACCGCTCAAGCATCTGGGCAGCTTCTGCACCGCTGAGTACGCCCCTCTCCCCGCGTCCAGCGAAATGTCGACGATAATGCGCCAAACCCAGAGCATCTTCGTCTTTGAGATTCTTCCATGCCCAATACAAAGCGGTCAGCTCACTGTAACGCGGATTGGAGGCTGAGATATTCTCTCCCTCGTCATCGCGTTGAAAATTAAGCTGCGTATCAGAATTCGCTGCACCCACATGAACGGGGAGATACAGAGAATCTTCTGGTGTCCAATAAGGCTTGTGTGCAGCAATAACGATACGCGCCATAATCATTGGCCCCTAAAGCCTGCGTTTTTATAGCTGTTTCCATAGGAGTAATTTTTCATTTTGCTCCCTTAGCTTTGAGCACAACTGACACAGCAGAAAAACCAATACGCAAATCAAGTAAAAGACTTTTATGGAGGGAATAATACTTTTCTAGTTCCAAACGAGTTTCAAAATCAACATCGTTACGACCATTAATTGCCCAATACGAAATAATGCCTGGCTTTGCATTAGTAATAATGTCGCAATCTTCACCCATATCGTCACGTTCACTCGGAAGATATGGCCGATTACCGATAATGGACATATCGCCCTTCACAACATTGAAGAATTGAGGGAATTCATCAATGCTAAATTTGCGAAGCTTTTTCCCCATATTAGTAATACGTGGATCATTTTCAAGTTTCTTATTTTTTTCATACTCGGCAGCATAATGAGGATTTTCAGATAAAAAGGTCGAAAGCATCTCCTGAGCTTTTGGCACCATCGTACGAATTTTATACAGTTTGAAAAGCTGACCACCTTCACCAATGCGGTCTTGAACCAAAATAATTCGATCGTTGTCTTTATCGACAAGATAAATAATTTTGACGCCCAAAAGAACAAGAAGCGCGAAGACTGAGCCTACTGAACCTACGCAGATATCGAAAAAGCGTTTCGATATTGCGTAGAACGCGCTTTCTTTGCGAGCCATGCCCACTCCTTATCTGCTTGCCATTCGCGCTAAGCATTGCCATTATATCGCCCTTTGTCCACACATCTTTCTTTTCCCTCCAGCACGTCTTTTTTCCCATAAAACATCTCCCATCCCTTAGAATTGCGGAGACGAATGGAGTAGAAATGAAAGTTCTTATCGCAGGTGGCGCTGGATACATCGGCTCACACACAGTTGCACACATGATTCGCGAGGGCTACGAGGTCGTTGTGCTCGATAATTTGGCGACGGGTCACCGCGAAGCTGTCCACCCAGACGCGGTTTTTTATGAGGGGGACGTGCGTGACCGCGCTTTTCTCGATGAGCTTTTTGCTCGCGAAAACGATATCGAAGCTGTGATCCATTTCTGCGCATGGTCGCTGGTCGGCGAATCGATGGAAAAGCCACTGAAATACTACGAGAACAATGTAGGCGGAGCGATTGTGCTGCTCGAAGCGATGATTGCTGCCGGTATCGACAAAATCGTCTTTTCTTCGACAGCCGCAACCTATGGCGAGCCGAAGTCTATTCCGATTCGCGAGGACGACCCAACCGAGCCGACCAACACCTATGGCGAAACAAAGCTCGCTATGGAAAAGATGTTTAAGTGGGCGAGCGTTGCGCACGGTCTACGTTTTGTGTCCCTGCGATATTTCAACGCCTGCGGTGCGGCGCAGGGCGGCGCGATTGGCGAAGCGCATGCCACCGAGACGCATCTTATCCCGCTGATTTTGCAAGTTCCGCTCGGCAAGCGCGAACAGATTTTTATTTTTGGTGACGATTATGCCACCGAGGACGGCACGTGTATCCGCGATTATATCCATGTGGACGATTTGGCTCAGGCACACGAGAAAGCCGTGAAGTACCTGGCTGACGGTGGCCAGTCCGATATTTTCAATCTCGGTAACGGGACGGGCTTCTCGGTGCGTGAAGTCATTGACGTGGCTCGTGAAGTCACAGGGCATGAGATTCCCGAAATGGTCGCTGAGCGGCGAGCTGGCGACCCTGCCGTGCTAGTCGCTTCGAGCGAGAAGGCACGCGAAGTCTTGGGCTGGAATCCCGAAAAGGCAGATTTACGCGAGATTATCGGCTCTGCCTGGACATGGCATAAAAACCATCCCAACGGCTTTTAGTAACCTCTCTAAAACGCCCTGCCCTAGTTGAGGTAGGGCGAGTTGCGTGCCTTCTCAATATCAATCATCAACTCGGCGTTGTAGTCCTCTATCGCATTGAGTTGCTTGTCCCCTCGGTCTTCCATCGCTATCCATTCATCGCGCGTATACCGCGGGTAATACCAACTTTTCTTCGAGAAATAGTCGCGCAAATCCGCATACCTATCCGAAAAAATCATTCCGTGACGGGCGAAAATCTCGTTTCGTGCAAGATATAGCTGGTAATTGTCAAAACTCTCTAATTCTTCGCGGCTGTACTGCCTCGTTGCCGCGTCAGGAACTAAATAATCATCGTGCGCGTTTGCGGAAGGAGCAGGCGTTGTGCTTGGCTGTGTTGCCGGTACTTCTCGCTCTAAAATAATGATGCGCTCTGGATCGTCGTCTGCATTCTTTTGCTCATCTGGGGTACTCTCGTCTTGTACTTCTTGGGAAGAATGTGCAGACTCACTGGCAAAATGGAAAGCTGTAAAACCACCTAGTCCTAAAACAAAGGCAAATAAAGCCAGCAGCACAGTGCTTTTGCCTGAAATCGTCTCCTTCATGTGAGCTCCTCTATACGCAATTCTCTCTGATATTCACTCTAGCACTTCTTCAAAGGCAATAAAACGCGGTAGAAAAAACTAAAACATTGATTCAACGAATAATTAAATGAATATAATGAACTGAGACAAGAGAAGGAAAATCATATGACACAACAACGTTACACCCTCAATAAAAGCAATCCGGTTTTCGTGGTTACTGTCGACGGAGACTACGTTATGGACGGTGACGCACCTAAAGCATTCACCGGAGTTGCATATCCCGACCCTAGTAACACATATCTTTTAGATGACCAGGGAAATTACCTTCTGTGTGACGGGGAGTATTTGCGCGTCTCAGACGGCAGTCTTGTCAGCGAGGAAACGTCTGCTGAGGAATCTCCCAAAGACAATGCTTCCGTGGAAACTCCTACAAAAGAGACTGTTACAGAAGAAGTAGCTGCAGAAGCATCCCCTGGATCTGTCACCCCGATTACCACGCCGCCTCCGTCATATGCAACAGCAGCGACACCGGCAACACCGGCAAACCTCGCTCCCCCAGCGATAGTAGCACCTGCACCGCTTTATAATCCCCCGGTTACCTATGTCGCAGAGCCGACGCCAGAGAAAACAGGGACGCCGCTCCTTCTCGCTATCGTCATCATGCTGCTGGCTGCTGCCGCGGGCGTTGGCCTGGGTTGGCTACTCTTTAACGTCATCATTCCTTAACCCGCCATCACTTCTTCCACAGGGAAAAGTTAGACGAGAGCTTTGTAGGGCTGGTAGTCCTCACAGGGCTGCGGATTGCGCTGGGCGGCAGGGACGGCGATGCGGCGAGCGCGGCGAGAAAGAACAGCTTTGAGGACGCCCAGATATTGGCGTCCGCGGTGAATCGTGCCTGATAAATCATTCGCTGTAGCACGATGTTGCAAATCGCACGGCACTTCTTGGACGGTGAATCCTTGGGCAAGCAAGTCAATTGTCATACCCACTTCGACCCCCCAGCCAGCTGCAAGAGGACAGGCAGCATCAAAGGCTGTGCGTGTCAGGCAGCGCTGTCCTGATAGTGGCTGCAAAGGCTTCCATCCTGTCGCCTTCTCGATTGCAGATTTTCCGAGCCCAACCACAAAACCGTGGCCGCCTGCGCCTTCTTGAGGGGGAAGCGCCGCGATAGCAACATCGGTTTGCTTGGAGATAACCGGATAAATCAGAGAAGCCGTCTCCAAAGCAGACTCGCCCAAATCTGCGTCAATGAACATGAGCAGATGCGCAGGTACGCCCGCTACATCGCGCATTGCTACGACAGAAGCGCCAGTTTCCATGGCTGCCGCCTTGCCACGATTGGTCGTGTGGCGAACTGCTGTCGCTCCTGCTGAACGCGCAACATCCAAAGTCTCATCGCTTGAACCGTCGTCAACGACAACCACTAAATCGACTTTGGGGATTGCTCTAGCTGCACGCACAGTCTCCGCAATGCGTTCTGCCTCGTCTTTCGCTGGAATAATCACAGCGACTTTCTGCTCATTTGAAGCCATAAATCTCTCCTCAACGAAATGGGGTTAAGCAGCGGGAAACTCTTTAGCAAATTCGTCAGCAGTAACCGCTAGACGTCCGATGAGCCGAGCAGCATCTCTGTAACTCATACGCTCCATTGGTTTCGTCGTGCGGACAGCCAGAGAGTCTGCACTCACCACAAGTCCACCCTCTAAAACCTTTTCCACCATGTCAAGAGCCTGCGCACAATTTTCCGGCGACGCAGGGTAAGCGAAAGGCGCGGTGAAATAGACGACCGGTCCTACGGAATCGACGTCCGCGCAATGCACAAAAACCTCTGCCTTGCGTTTTTCTTTCTTGAAAGGCACCTCAAAACGTATAGAGCCGTCTTTTTGAGTCTTTCCTCCGCCAACTCCAATCAACAAATCAGTGAGACTTTCCCAATCTTTGACGATTTCGTCATCCTTGCGAGGTTTTTTCTTTAGCCCAAACATTACTGCTCTCCCTCGTTTTGTTCACCGTTACTATTCTGTTTATCGTCAGATTCCTCCGAACGCAGAGAAAGGGTCTGCGCTGCGATAAGGCGAATACAAGAGATGAGGGTGGCGTCGCTGAACTCGCTGAAAGCGAGCGCTTCATGAATATGCAGGATACCGCCTAGGCGACGCAGAGCCCCTAGCGGCATTGTGTCCATTTGGGAAGCGATGTCGTAAGCCTTGCTTTCGTTGACGTCCAGCAGAGGCGAAGCAATGTTGACGACTTCTCGTGAAGTTTCCAGGCTTGAGCTGCCGAGATAGACCATGACGGGTTGCGTGCCCTCAGGGAGTTCTACGCTCAAGCGCGCGTGACGCGGGGAAGAATCGTCAACCGTAAAATGGGCGGATACAAGCTCCTGCACATCGTCAAAGGTTGTGCAGTCTGTGTTTAGAGCTCCCTCTGTGTTTGGAGTGCCCTCTGAAGCACTCTGTCTCACATCTTCAGACAAGGCTAAACTCCGCTTCTACCTCGACCGACGAATTGAGCGGGAGGACGGGCACGCCCACTGCGCTGCGGGCATGCGCATCGCCAAAGACCGCGCCGAACAGCTCGGACGCGCCATTGATGACGGCAGGCTGACCGTAAAAGTCGCTCTTGGAGGAGACAAAGCCTGTCACTTTCACACAGCCACTCAGATTGTCTAGACCACCAGCGGCAGCAGCAGCGGCAGCCAAACAATTCAAGGCACACAGGCGCGCTGCATCTTTTGCCTGCTCAGGATCGGCACCCCCCTCACCGACAGCGCCCGTGCAGGCGAGCTCGCCGTCGACAAAAGGCAACTGACCCGAAGTGCGGACGACACCGCGGTCAATAACGGCCGGCACATAGGCGGCGACGGGAGCTGCTACCTCAGGCAGGCTCAAACCGAGAGCTTTCAAGTTTTCGGAGGGGCTAGACATGGGGTGTCCTTTCATAGGTTATAAACAGAATTCGCTGCCACTAAGCCTACCACCCCGCCCGTCATCGCGAGGAGTGACCGAAGGGAACGACGTGTTCGGCACTTCGTGCCTCTCATAACTGCGTCGCTCCAGCCTTGAGTGAGCAAGCTCCCTCAGGCATTCCGCTCCTTGTTATGGCGATCAATAGTCCATTATTGCCTGCTTTGCAAAACGGCCAACTGTCCAATATTGATTGCTTCGTCATTCACTTCGTTCATTCCTCGCACAACAACGAACGGAGGGTCTGAAAGCTTGCTTTCAAGACCGAAGTGAAGAAGGGTTGCAGCATCGAAGATGCGAACACCGCCCCGAAACGGAAATAATCACCACGCCCTCCTTATTACACACTAAGACGGGCGGCCATGTAGCTGTGGGCAGCGCGCTCAAAAGAATCATCAAGCGGGGCAAGCTCGCCAGAAAAATCCTCGCCATACTTGCGCTTCAAGGCGCTTGCCAGAATAAAATCCGCCAACTCGGGGTTCTTCGGCAAGAGCGAGCCGTGCGAATACGTCCCGAACACTCCGCGATACCGCGCCCCCTCGGTGCCGTCCTCACCATTATTGCCGTAACCGGCGAGCACACGCCCCATCGGCTCAACTCCCTCTCCAAGGTACGTCTTGCCAGAATGATTCTCGAAACCGACCACAGTCGAGCCGCCGCTGAGCGCAGACGTTTCAAACATATAGTTGCCAATCATGCGCTCTTGCGAGCCGACCGTGTGCAGGTCGAGCGCGCCGACGAAATCCATTTGAATGCCGTCCCACGTGCGGTAATACTGCCCGAGCAGCTGGTAGCCTCCGCAGATTGCAAGGAAGATACGCTCGTCCTCAATCGCCGTGCGAATTGCCTCGCTTTTACCGGTGGCAAGGTCAGCCAACAGGACTTCCTGCTCGAAATCTTGACCGCCGCCGATGAAGAAAATGTCGGCGCTGTCCGCGCGCACAGCCTCACCGACCGAGCATTCCTCAACCGCCACCGCGATTCCACGCGCTTCGCATCGACGGCTGAGCGCGATGATATTCCCGCGGTCGCCGTATAGATTCAGCAGGTCGGGGTACAGGTGGCAAATTCGCAATTCCATATTCTTCCCTCAGCTATCTATTCGTAAAAGGCCTTGACTTCAGTACGCTTGGAGATTGCCGAGCGCAAATCGAACATGGCGGTATAGG
This sequence comes from Actinomycetaceae bacterium, assembly GCA_017539125.1. GTDB lineage: Bacteria > Actinomycetota > Actinomycetes > Actinomycetales > Actinomycetaceae > RUG11864. The sequence goes on from JAFYHO010000054.1 coordinate 50,965, forward strand.
TGGGCATGATGAATGTGGGCGTTTCGCTACTCGAGAGGGCATCTAGCAAATCGTCGTCCTTCCGCATAATCTCAAGTCGCTCAGGAGCAAAGCCCGCGTATTTCAGGCGCACAGCCATATCGTCAGCACGCACACCGCCGACGAGCACCCGCGTAAAACGCTCACTGTGGCGCGCCAAAGTTTCAAAATCGACGTCCCAAATCCACGAGATATCAGTGCCGTCAGCAAAACGGTCATTGAGCAGGAATGCCAACTGGTATTCGCCCTCGTCATTAGCGATGAGATTGATGACTTGGTTGAAACCGGCAGGATTCTTGACGAGCATCATGCGTGCGCGGGTGCTGCCGAGGGCGAATTCTTCGGCGCGCCCGAAGCCGCATTCAAAGGTGGCAAGGGATTGGATAATCGTCTCGTCCTCGACGCCGTTTTCGTGGGCGACGGTGGCAGCGGCAGCAGCGTTGTAGATGTTGTAGCCACCAGGCAGGTTGATATTGGCCTCGTGCTCGCGCCCCTCAATCGACAGGCGAATGCGCGAATTGGAAGCGCCGCTGGAAATAATCTCGGTAACTGCCACGTCCGCATCGTGGCGTTTGTATCCGCAATTCGGACAAGCGAAACCGCCCAGATGCCCGAAGGTGCGCCACTCGTAGGTGTACTCGGCTTTGCAGTTAATGCAGTAAGGGGCGTCGGACAGTTCCTCGACCGCTTCCTTATAGACGGGCACGTCCACGCCGAACCATGTGATTGGATTAGGGACGCCCTGAGCAAGTGAAGCAGTCAGTGAGCAGTCGGCATTCAGGCAGAGTTTTGCGTTAGGAACGTGGGAGATGCCTGTGCGTATCGCTTCGAGTGTGTGGGAGATTTCTCCGTAGCGGTCGAGTTGGTCGCGGAAGATATTATTGACGACGAGCACCTCGACAGGTAGGTATTCGCTCACTCGGCGGAAAGCGGCTTCGTCACATTCAATGAGAGCATGCGTGTAAGGGCTCTGTCCGTTCAAGCGAGAATGTTGGGCGAAAACGGCAGTAATTCCGCTAAGTAGATTCGCTCCTGATTTATTGGAGAAATAGCGGAAGCCTGCGCGTCGGAATGTTTCCTCAATCATGCGTGAGGTCGTGGTTTTTCCGTTTGTTCCCGTCACGACGGTGACGTGCATTCCTTTGGCAAGTGTGCCTAGGAGCGAGGGGTCGATTTTGAGGGCGAGTGTACCAGGCAGGTTCGTGCCGCCTCGACCGAGTTTGCGTAGGAGCGCCGCAGAGCTTTTGGCTACGGCGACTGCTATTTTGCTTCGTACCACGCCCCGAAGTATACCCGCCTTACCATGACAAGAAAGAGTAATGCCGCAGGCGCGTAGCGCCCACGGCATTACACTATAGATAGAGAAGGCTATCGGAGGCTAAGGGCGTACCAGCCTTTGCCTTCGTCCTTCCAGCCATGCTTGTCCACCAAAGCCTTGTATTCATTCCAATTGGCAGTGTAATGATGCTGACCGACCTTCAAACCAGGGTTGTAGCAACGATAAACAGGCACACTCTCTTGCGCATCAGAATGGAACAAAGGCTTACCACCATTGTCATACACCCAACCATGCTTCCTCAAAGCCTGAGCCTCTTTCGTATCCTTCGTATAATGATGATCTCCCAGACCAGGATTATACAAACGATACACACCAGCACCAGACTTGGGGCCTACCCAAGCAACACCCTCTTTCTTCCAACCATGCTTATCATGAAGAATGTTGTACTCCTTCATATCCGTGGTGAACAAATGCTCTGATGTCCTGGGATTGTACAGACGATACACCTTCTGAGTAGCCGTAGGATCGGTCACAGTAATCGTATGCCAATCCGTCTTCTTTGAACCATCCTTGGCAGTAGCACTAATCGTCACCACGCCAGCCTTCTTACCAGTGACCTTACCGGCAGAATTCACCGTGGCAATCCTCTCATCCAACGACTCCCACGTCACCTTCTTATTCGCCGCATTTTTCGGAGACACCGTAGCCTTCAACGTAATCGACTTTTTAACGGCAACACTTGAAGGACCCGAAATGGAAACCTTTGTCACTTTCGCCCCAGGCTTAACACCAGTGGTCAGCTTGATGTACCAGCCGCCAATTTTCTTGCCCTCAGCGTAAATCCAGTCGCCATTCTTGAGTACTTTCTTGAAGGTTGCAGTCTTTCCATCTTTACTGATAGAACCTGGATAGGCAGTCAAAGGCTTGAGAGAATACCCGTTATTCTCGACGAGGTACACCTTCTTGGGAAGCGATCCATCTCTGTCACGCAAGGAGGAGATGTTAACCGTTGTCTTTTTATTCTTAACCTTTCCTTTCAACGCAACCGTCTGTTCTTGCTTGCCGTCAAGAACGCTCCACGTTTTTGCGTTCCTCATATCTTTAATTTTATTATCGCTGACATCCAAGTAAGTCTTGAGATCACTTCCCCATGACGTCTTGGGTTTAACGGTTCGTTTCGGGATAGAAGTGAGATTCTGGTGTCTTACAGAAAGATATTCCAACGTCTTGATGTTTGCGAGGGATGAAATGCTCTTAATGCCGTTGTCGCTCAACATAATATTTGTAACCTTCGGCAGCTTTGCCAATGGCGACACATCCGATATAGCAGCGTTGGTTATACTGACATAAGCAAGTTTTTTATTTTTAGTAATATTCTTTATATCGCTGAAAGGCATTGTGTAAACATAAAGGGACTGCAAATTCGGCAATCCAGAAAGATTCGGGAACTTCTGCTTCTTTTTATTCTTGTAATGGCCATCAAGACTCAAACGAGTTAGCTTTTTGTTCTTCAGCTTTTCAAGTGGTTTCAAGCTAGTCGTGTCACGAATATTTGAAATGCTTAAGGTTGGAACCTTAGTCAAATACTGCACACCTTCCAGAGAAGAAATAACTCCAGAACCGGCACCGACACAATCCACGGACTTAGTAATCTTCTGCAGCTTTGCCTTAGTAATTCCACGGGAATCACCTTTTGCGTAGCCAAGAGCCGCCACATTAATGCACTTACGAAGTTCCTTGTCTTTAACAACGTTTTTAGCGGCACCGCCTTCGTCGTCAAGGGCATCTTCTTCATCGTCAACAGTAGCATCCTCGTCATCGACAGTAACATCTTCATCGCCGACAGTAGCGTCCTCGTCGATATCGGCATCAGCCTCATCTTCGACGCTATCGCTATCGGAAACACCCTCGTCACTGCCGTCCTCAAGAACAGCGTCATCGCTTGCCTCTTCACTAGGCTCAGCGTCAAGAGTGCTCTCTTCAACATCCGGCGTTACTTCATCAGTAGCAACATCGCTCTCATTGTCGAGCACCTGTGCTTCAGGAGTAGCGCTCACTTCGTTTGATACAGCAACATCAGTAGTAACGTCACCGTTATCGACATCGTCAGCGACAGCAACGCCAGAACCCATAAGGCTCAAAGCAGCTACTGTAGCCAGCAACTTCACAGAAAAACGACCAGTCTTTGCAGACATATGACAACCTTTCTCTCTACTAACACCTCTAAAATAAAGGAATACGTTCCCAAAGATGAGAGGACATAGGATTAAAGTCCTACGACACGTAGTATTCCACACCTCAGGAAACTACACGGTTCTTTTTATGTGTGAAACCCTACCCTATATGAAAGCTTACTATTTCTTTACTAATCTGCTCCTCGACGGCATTGCACATGGCAATTTCGCTCACAATACGACAGTCAGTCAAACATAACAGGCTTTGCAGCGCGCCAACGGTCATCCCACGCACCAATAGGCTCTACACCAATATCTTCGAGTGCCTTATGGCTCAATACCGAATAGTGGGGGCGCGGAGCTGGACGCTGAAAAGCTGCCGCTGTTGTTTCGTCAACTATGGCAGGGTCTTTGCCAATCGTCTCCATAATAAGTCGAGTAAATCCCCACCAGTTTGTCTGCCCACTTGACGTGCCATGATACGTGCCTGATGGAGCATTAGCCTCGACAAGACGCACAAGCAAATCGGCCAAATCGACCGTCCAGGTGGGCTGACCAACCTCATCGGTGACGACGGACAGTCTCTCATGTGTTTCTGAGAGCGCCTTCATCGTTGCTGGAAAAGATTTACCATTCTTTCCATAGAGCCATGCGGTACGCACAATCAAATAGTCGTCAGTATTGGCACGCACAGCCCACTCTCCCGCGGCTTTCGTGCGCCCATACGCACCTTTCGGTGCAATCACGCCGTCCTCGGCATACGGCTCACTGTCCTCTCCACCAAACACATAGTCCGTAGAGATATGAATCAGTCGCGCGCCAATCTTTTTCGCATGACGCGCCAAAATCTGCGGGCCGACGGCATTCACCATAAAAGCGACGTTCTCATTTTCTTCGGCTGCATCCACAGCCGTATAGGCAGCCACATTGGCAATCACATCGGCACTCTCAATCGCCGCCGCGACAGAAGCTGCGTCAGTAATATCAATCTCTGGCAAATCAAGTCCAATAACCTCATGCCCACCACGCTGCACACGCTCCATGAGGTCGTGCCCAAGCATTCCGCTTGCACCTGTGATAACCCAACGCATTCTTTTCTCCTTATCCGTCCACTCATATGTAGGACACGTTACTAAGCTAGTCTAAACATTTATGCGAACCTAGAGCGTACCGCTCGATACGTTTTTCGTAACGCGCGTCCGCCTGTCACTAGAATCCCGTCATCTTTGATGCTGATTATGCCCACTCGGAACAACAAACCTGCATTCCACACGAACTGGGCAAAACGACGACGCGGAATCTCGTACACTTCCATGACTGCGGCTGCCGCAGAAAAGGGCTCGTTGTCGTACACATTCTCCCACTCGGATAAATCTCGATGCCCATGTGTACGCACATGAGCTCGCGCCTGCTCAAGAATACGCACATAGCGTGCTCCCTGCCGCGCAGGAGAGAGCTCCATAAGCACTGCCCTCTGCGCCTCGCGCCCCATGCTTGCGCGCAGGTGAGAATCGTCTAAAAGCTTGGCTATTGCTTCGACCCACTCGTCCTCGCTCTGGGCAAGTATGCCTGTGCGCCCATCGTCAATCGCGTCTCTGAAAGGCTCGGTGGGACTGGCGACAGTAGGAGTCTGCACAAGGGCCGCTTCCAGCCATTTGATTGCAGACTTTGATTCGTTGAAAATAGAATCGCGAGTCAAGGGGGCAAGACAAATATCTATATTGCGCAAATGGCGTGGCAATTCGTGCCATACAACAAAAGGAATCCGCTCGATACGCTGGGCATACGCTTCGAGCTTCTCAGTAGGCTCAACCATTCCCCCAAGCCGCAATTCGACATTTGGATACTGATTGAGAATGCGGATAATTGCTCTTTCAATTGATGCCCAATCAGCATCGTGAGTATCCGTCCCCGAAAAATAGCCAATTCGCACAGCGCCCTTTTTGCGTTTCCTGTCCAAAGCTCTCTGGCTCACTTGGGCAAGTTTTGCCCCAACACCGTTAAACCATGTGTGGCTAGGAATCCCTAAAAGACGCTCAGCCTCACTAGAAATGGTGTGTGTTGAGCCAATGAAATAATCGCAGTGCTCTAGTGTGGTGCGATAGCGGTAGATTCCACGTCTCCACAAATCTCGCTCCGGCTTACTCAAACCGTCCAAGTTATCCAGTAAAGGCTCAATCTCTGGGTCAAAGATCAAATCGTCGATATCACCCACAATTGGCGTATCGCTGCGGCGAATCTCCTCAATGAGGTCGAGAATCTGACAGGTTGCCGGCACGCGGTAAAAAACGACAGCATCGGCCTGCTCGGCTAGTTCAGGCAAAGCTGGGTCGCGATAATGGCGAAGCTGGGCCGACACACCTACCGTCTCTAAAGCCTCGACAGGGAAATAGCCACGGTATCGCCCAGGGGCACCCTGTATACCCGTCACAATAAGAACATTGCCGAGTGGCTCATCTTCGGAGCCTGACGGGGCCGCCGCCGCTGCGCGAGAGCCAGCGTAAAGCTCATCGTAGAGTGCAAGAATCTGCTTTTCTTGTTTCTCTTTACTGATAATTGGCGAAACCGAGCCGTTTCCAGTTAGTTTGTGGCACACCTGCGGATTGGCAAGTCTCTCAATCGCTCGCGCTAACTCCTGAGAATCTGCCGCTCGAACAACAAGCCCGTTATACCCCTCTTTAATAGCTTCTTCGGGACCTAAAGTATCTGTAGCGATGACGGCTAAACCAGCTGAAAGGGCCTCACGGGTAAGGATTGAGTGAGATTCGCGCATAATTGAAGGAAGGATAAGAACTTCGTGCTGAGAGAAGATGTCAGCAAGATTTTCTCGACCATAAGCGGGCTTACTATGCACCCATTGCGGGAAACCATCAGCAGAAGCGTTGTAAAGGTTAAGACGTGTACCGTCTGGAACATTCGCACTCTGGCAGGCTTTTTTAAGGACGTCATATCCTTTGAGTTCCGCTTCACCACCAGCGTACATAAAGGAAATAGAGTCTCGCGTCTGCGCAGAAGTATGGCACTCAAAAGCGTCAACACCATTTTCCGTTATAACAAGTTTTTCTTCAGGAATACCATTGGCACATAAAACATCCCCTGCCGTGCGTGAAGGAGCGCAGATACAATCGAGATCATCAAAAAACTGGGCAAGCCATCTGTCGCGCTCCAAAAGCCACTCATGCGTTTTAGCGCAAGCGCACTCCCCGCATTCAACGACAAGAGAGCAAGGTTTGAGTTCACGATTAGCTAGAAATTGGCGCGCACATACCCACCAAAAATCGTGCATGGTAAGAATTGTTCGAGCTCCAGCCTCGCGCGCAATCCGCACCATATCCGCGCCAAGGGTATGGATTGAATGAAAATGAACAATATCAGGTTTAATCTCGTCAATGTACTGCTGAAAATGCTGCGCAATGTCCGGATTGTGATAATTTCTCTCATCAAACCATGCCAAAAAAGACGATGTGCCCACCCAACGAACAGGGATTTCTTTTTCTATCGTATCGCGCACCTCAAGAGCTTCTAAACCATTCAAACACCCTGCAAAAACAAAAGATTCATGCCCCTGATTGCGAACCGCTAAAGCAAAACGCTGCGGAATAAGCGTCCCGCCTGATACGAAATCTGGCGGATAGTGCGCAGTAACCTGCAAAATCTTCATCGTCTGTTCTTTCATCGAAAACGCGAACATCTAAAGTTTAGACCACTCTGAACAATTTATGACGCTCTCATCACGCATTGCACAGTCATCGTTCACCATTTAGACAAAGAGATGGCTTATTGCCCAAGCAAGGGCAATTGCACCGAAAAGAGCCGAGAGCCAGAACTCGACGGCAGCCCATGCGGGCACACGCTCGAGAGCGCCGCGACGCAAAGGCAAAACAGGTGCTCTGTTGCGCATGATTTTCGGATTGGCTTCAAGACGCTCCATCAGCTCGCGCTGAGCAGGGGTAACGTCCTCGTCTGCCACGTCAATGAGCTCGCCCATACCAGGCTCGACCTGCACAAGAGGAAGCAGTGTGCCAACCGGCGGGTCAACAGGATTATCCGTGTCTTTACTATGAACGACGACAACAGCGCGAAAGTCCTGGTCACGTGACTGCTTTGTTTGACCGTCGCCGTCCACATTATCTATTGACGTTACGCAGGGGCGGCAAACAACAGGCACAAGCACACCGCCGCCTTTCGAGCGACGCGCAGCAGGCAACTCTTTCGTGGCAAGAACTCGCGCAACAACAGGGATTGAGTTTCGCCCTTTCGGCTTGAGCGCCCACGGCGACAGACACAGCGCCCCAAAAGCAAGCATGGCAAGAAGCCCCTTAAGGACACTGGACATCGAGGGCAAAGCTGGCAGAGCACCAATACCGAGAATGACACCACCTATCGAGCCAAGAAAAAATGCGGTACCGATTCGGCGGGCATGATCGATGGGGCGCGAAGCAGGCACAGTTGCCTCCCGCAAAATCTCTCGCACAAGGCTGCCACTATTTGACATGTAATCCTCCAGCTGGCGCTCGCGTCTGCACTGTCTCCTCCGAGACTACAGCACTAGGGCACGCAGTCAAGCGCCTTAGCGTGGGCGAACCATGAATGCGTTATCGCCCGTTGACGAACCCGTCACCAAAGGCGGGTGCAAATCGCGCATACGGAAGAGCTGTCGGCGGCGAATCAGAAGGACAACACCCACTATGCTCAGCACTGCGATAATCGCCAAAACAGCCAGCGCCCCCCAATAGACCGCCATATTTCCGCCGGAAATCGCCACACGGAAAGCGTCAACCGAGTATCGCATCGGCGAAATCACCGCGAGCGCCTGCCAGAAGGGACTGAGCATGGCAATCGGGAATGTGCCGCCGCACGCCGGCAGCTGCAAAATGAGAGCCACCAAGAAAATCGCCGTCTGTATCGCCCCCAGACCAAGACGCACCACATACGCCAAGGCCATGAAGGAAATCGCCGTCACTAAAAGAAGCAGGACGTAGAGCCACGGGTGGACGGGGTTGATACCCAAGACGGGCCACAAAACCAGACCCATAATGAGTGCGCCAACCAAACCAATGGCGGCAACCGGCCCGAAGCCGAAGGTGGCGATACGCCCGGGGCGTGCCCGCCCGGTTAGCGCGCGGCCGGAGATTGTGCGCACAACGAGGAAGGTCGAAATCGTCGCAATCCACAGGCCGAGGGAGAAGAACATCGGGGCAAGCCCGCGCCCGTAGTATTTCGCGGGATTGTCTACCACTTGGTGCACGTCAATCGGCGAGGACATCACTGCTGACATGTCCTCACGCTCGGTGTCGCTGAGAGCCGGAATCTGCTCGGCGCCCTCCGTCAGCCCTGTTGAAAGATCGTCTGCGCCCTGAACAAGTTGCGGCATTGCTTCGTCCAACTGGTCGAGCGCCTGAGACAGACGCTGAATGCCCGAATTGAGCTGACCGCCTTGGGCGGAGAGACCGGCGGTTGTACTGCGCAAAGACTCAACATTCTGGTTCACCCCAGAAAGCACATCTTTCGAGGTCTGCCCGCCTTTTTGAATAGCCGTCAAACCCGAAACAATGCCGTCGCCAGCACCAGCAAGATTCTTGTCGGCCTGCCCGATACCCTCAAGAGCGCCTTGCAGCTTCGTCGCGCTCGTCTGTAGGTCGATGCTCTGCAATGTATTCGCTATATTTCCCACGCCTGTGCTGACGGCACTCGTATTGGTATCGGCTGTCGCAAGAGCTGCGGTGAGTGATTGAAAAGCAGGATCACTCGCCAGCTCTGGGTGGGACTGCGCGAGCGCTGCCGCCGAGGCTTGAGCGGTTTTCACCCCAACAACGCTCTGCCCGACCGGAGAGTTTTGCCCTGCACCAGCCAGATTATTGACGTCCGTCCCGATTTGTTGAAGCTGTCCGCCAAGGGCAGGAACGTCCTCTTTCAAATAGCTTGAGGCGGTTTGCAGATGGGTGGCAATATCGGTCGCCGAGGTCTTTATGGTCTGGCCAGCACCAGCAATCTGCGTTGCTCCACTTTCGATATCGGACGCCGCCGAATTGAAGCCCGTCACGGCGCTGTCGAAAGACGAAAAAGCATTGGGGACACTATTCATAGCGCTCTGCATACCGCCTATATCAATCCCCTTGACTGCGGTGTCGAGCTGGTTCACTCCCTCTCGCACTTCAGCAAGATGGTCGTGCAAAGAGCGCGAGCCCTCACTGGCGGTATCCATCCCCGCGCGGATATCTTCGAGGTTGGTGAAAAGGGCGGTGAAATAGGTCTGCGAGATGGACGAATCGAGGGTGGCAGTGAGCGCATTGTCGATTTGCGAGGTGAGAATACCGGCGATAAAGCCATTCGCGTCGTCGCGTTCGAGGGAAATCTGGGCGCGCTCAGGAGTGAATGCTCCCGCCGAGGTCAGACGCTCGGAAAAGTTCTCGGGAATCGTCATCACCATGTAGTACGTGCCCTCGGAGAGCCCGTCATTTGCCCCTTGGGCGTCCGTGCCGAGAAATTGCCAGTTGAAATTGTCTTGCGTGCGCAAAGCGTCCTCGAACATTGCGCCACCGTCAACCTTTTCGCCTTTATATTCAGCGCCTTTATCGAGATTGACGACGGCTATTTTGAGACGGTCCGTATGATTGTAGAGGTCCCAATTCGCGGCGAGATAGATACCGCCGTAGAGGATGGGAATGAGCAGGATAAAGACGAGGGCAAGCGCAGAAAGCCCCTTAAATCGGCGGAATTCGTAGCGTAGAAGTCTGCTGAACGGTGCGAATTTCATGCTTCGTCTCCTTCGTTGTGGTGTGCGGGAGTGCTGATTGGCGTGACGATATCGTCAAGTTCGCTGATGCGCCCGCCTTCAAGGTAGATGCGCACAGCGTCCTCGGGTGCGCCCACATCGTCGAGGCACGACAAGACAATTGCCGAACCGTCGAGCTCGGCGAAACGGCGAAGCAGCGCGTACATTGTCGGGCGTAGTTGCGGCGGGATTCCCGCGTCTGCGTCATCGGCGACAATGACGGCTGCTGGCCGCAATGCCACCAAGGTGATGGCGAAGATGAGGCGCACGAGCGGGGGAAGCTCCTCGATTTCAATATCGCGATTGATTGTGTATCCCATATGTTCTTCGATTTCTTCAACCCGCTTTTCTGCCGTGCGCAGGGCGATGCCGTCAAGATACGCTCGCTCGGTGATAGATTCGCCGACTGTCAGGCGGTCCTCAAGTGCAACATAGCTTCCCAGACGTGCCACGGCCGTATACTCTTTCGCGCGATGCGGCTCGGCGATTGCGTCAATTCCGCAGATTTCCAGAGAGCCCGCAGTGCGACGGAAGCGCCCAGAAAGGGCGAGCAGAAGCGTCGATTTGCCTGAGCCCTCTGCCCCACAGGCGATACAGATATCGCCAGCAGAAAGGTCGAGGTCGAGGGGGCCGAATGTGTTTTTCCCTCGACTGCGCGCGTGCAGGTCGCGGGCGCGCAAGAGTGTGGTGCGCGAGTCGTCCTCGCTCGTTTGCGGCGAGTCGACAACTGGCAGAACATCAGTTTGCTGGGTCATGCGATTACTCCTTGCAGACAGTAGCGAAAGAAATTGGTGCTTTCTTCATTGCTTTGAAAATCGGGGTGGGCTGCCCGTTCAAGGCAGAGGCTATTCATTAGTGAGATGAGCGCGATGGCAAAAATGCGTAATTGTTTCTCGCTCAAATGTTTCATGGAAGGGTGTTGACGGGTTGCTTCGACGACTTTCTCGATACGCTCGTCAAAGACGCGCTTGTAGATACTGGCAACTTCTGGGTTTGTGCGCGCGAGCATTCGCACCTGGGCAATGAGGATTTCCCACGGTTGTAGTGTGGGAATATAGTCGGTAAGGGCGCTGGAGAGGCGGTCGAGCAAATCGTCAACATCGTTCGCATCATTGGCGAGTTCTGTCAGGGTTTCAACGACGGCATTTTGGCGGACTTGTTCTTCCCACACTTCCATGAATAGGGCTGTTTTTGAGCCGAAGTTGGAATAGATTGCTCCTTTTGTGAAGCCGGCACGGGTGGCTATACGTGCAAGAGAGGCACGCTCATATCCCTCGTCAAGAAAGACATCGGCAGCGGCATTCAAGATGCTGACGCGCACATCGTCTCTTTTAGGACGGGAAAAGGGGCGCTGTTTATTCATGCGAGCACGCGAGGCTAAGCCTTGGGCGATGTCGTCAGCTACGCGACGCTCGCGGGCGTGCAATTTGTCAATATCCATATACAACTCCGAAAACTCAATACCGACGGTTTTCGATACCGTCGGTATTGAGTATGGTCTCTAGGGCTGCTATGTGCAAGCGTTTGTGACCTTCCCCTACTCAAACATTGCGAATCTCACCAACACATTCTGCTCCGGCAATACGAGGATTAAAAAGCATAGAATACGTGTATGAAGATTGCAGTTATCGGCACGGGCGGGATTGGCGGATATTACGGCAGCCAGCTTATCGCCGCAGGTGAAGAGGTCCATTTCCTTTCGACACAGCGCCACGTAGACGCTGTGCGCGAGCGCGGGCTTATCGTACAGACCGACGAAGGCGAGCGCTCCTACACTCCCGCTTCTATCACGACCAATGCGGAAGAAATCGGACCAGTCGATATCGTTCTCAATGCCGTCAAGCTTTACCAATTGCGCGAATCAATGGAGAATGCGCGCCCTCTTATTGGCGAGAACACCCTCCTCATTTCCACACAAAATGGTGTGACAGCTCCAGAAACCATCGCCGAATATGTCGGCGCTGAACGCTCGGTTGCAGGGCTATGCATTATTGTCTCTTACACAGACGCACCTGGGCATATTCGCCAAGTTGGGTTTTTACCGAAAATCGTTATCGGCACACGCCCCCTTGCAGATAAAGGCAAAGACGGCGTTGACCCGCGCATTGACGAGTTCACTAAGGCACTCGAACGCGGCGCTGTTATTGCGCAAACTAGTGACGATATTGAACGCGAATTGTGGAAGAAGTTTGCCCTTATCACGACTTTTGGTGGGGTGTGCGGTTTGGCTCGCGCTACTATCGGTCAAGTGCGTGACTACCCGCCAACGCGCGAATTGCAAATACAGGCTCTTGCCGAAGCGCGTGCTGTTGCTAATGCCCGAGGCATTGCGCTTACCGAAGCAGACACTCACGATATTCTTGACCGTCTCGACATCCTGTCACCCGAATCAACAACCTCTATGCAACGCGATATTGAGGCAGGCCGGCCCTGCGAGCTAGAGGATTTGAACGGCACTCTCGTGCGCCTTGGCGCGGAAGTCGGCGTAGATACGCCCCTCAACCGTATTGCTACTGCCTGCATGGGTTTGCAGATTCAGGAAAGCTCGCCCTGCTGATCCTGTTCAGCGTACTGCCCGAAAGAGGACACATTACCGCGGAAGAGCAAATCAACAGTACCCGTCGGACCTGAACGCTGTTTGCCGATAATAATCTCAGCGCTACCGTCACGCTCTTCTTCAGGGCGGTACACATCAGGGCGATGAATAAGCAAAATGACATCAGCATCTTGCTCAAGCGAGCCGGATTCACGTAGGTCAGAGACTTGTGGGCGCTTCCCCTCACGGGTTTCCGCGTTTCGATTTAGCTGAGCTACGGTAATAATAGGCACTCCTAATTCCTTGGCAAGCAGCTTAATAGCGCGGGACTGCTCAGAAACTTCTTGCTGACGATTCTCGGCAACGCGCCGTCCTGACGAGGACATCAATTGCAAGTAGTCAATAATGACGAGTTTGATATCGTGTTGCTGCTTGAGGCGGCGACACTTTGCGCGTATCTCTGATGTTGTGATATTTGGACTATCGTCGATGATGAGAGGCTTTTGTCCAATACGTTCAAGGGTGCTTGCGATTTTTGTCCAATCCCTATCCTCAATCTTGCCTTTAATCATTCTGTCGAGAAAAATATCAGTTTCGGCAGCTAGCAGGCGCATTGCCAATTCGTTACGGTTCATTTCCAGAGAAAAATAGACCGTCGGCATATCGTTTTTGATGGCTGCTGTACGCGCAATGTCCATGGCGAGGGTCGATTTTCCAGCGCCAGGACGTGCGGCAATAATAATCATTTGCCCTTCGCGCAGACCGTTAAGCTTATTGTCCAAATCCTTAAAACCAGTCGGAACGCCGCGCAGAGAGTCATCACGGCTGGCATTCGTCTCTAATTCGTTAATCAAGTCGGGAATGATGTCACCCAAAGGCCGGAAACTGGAAGCTTCGTGCTGCTCCGAGATAGCAAAAACCTCAGCCTGAGCAGTGTCAACAAGCTGTTCAACGTCTGCACCATTAGTTGTGTAACCGAGTTGAGTAATCCGGGTGCCAACTTCAACAAGGGCACGCAATTGTGCCTGTTCACGGACGATTTCTGCATAATAGACGGCATTAGCGGGGGTGGAAATTGAAGAGACGAGAGTGTCGAGGTAAAGTCTGCCGCCAATGCGTTCAAGGTCGCCATTTCGCTCTAACTCATGTGCGAGGCTGAGGGGATCGGCAGGAACGCCTTTCCCATATAGCTTGACGATTGCGCGGAAAATATCAGCATGAATGGGCTTGTAGAAATCTTTATCGGTGATTGTTTCAACGACATCTCCAATGGCGTCTTTAGACAGGAGCATTGAACCCAGCACACTTATTTCGGCGTCGATATTCTGAGGTGGAATGCGCTCGTACTGGAATTCTGCACGTGCGCCCTCACTCACTACCGTCATATTCCTCTCCTCGAGATGTGCCCAAAATTACATGTCTAGGCCTTAAGACCTATTCTGTGGCACTACATTTCCCTTTTATTGCCACTCTTCTGCCCCCTATCTTCCTCATCATCATACGAGAATGCAAGCACAAATATTCACCTCTCCTGTGGAAACACTCCCATGACACGCTGAATAAAATGTGGATAAAGATGCAGGAAATGTGGATATTAACTCTTGTCAACAAGCACAATAAGCACTTTCTATCCACATGTGGGGAAAACATATGGGATAACCTCGCAAAAAGGAATTTTTGGTCAATCCTACGTGTGGATAAAAAATTCGTTCTTTTGCCAACTTTTCCACCATTTTAATTTTTTGTTAGATTCATATGAGCCTCAAGTCCTACTTGAGCTTTATGGGCATGAAAAAGCTAGACTGTGTGTATGGCTAAAACGAAGTTGTCCCAACGCACCTATGGGCTGCCCGTCAATCCAAAAATTGGTGCAACGATTTTCTATAGTGCGTTTGCGCTGTATACCCTGTACATTCTTATCGGTTCTACAGGCTATGAGGCGGTTTTGACAAATGTACTCGCTGGGCACTTTGACCTCTTTCATTTTTTGCGTTTAGTCATCTGGGGACTTTTGGGAATCAAACTACTACTTCAACGCTATAAACTCTCTCATCTTCTCGTCTCATTTATTTTCATTGCGCTCTTCTTGGCAACCTGGCATTATGCGGGTCGAGGATTAGAGTTCCTTCTCTTTATCGCCGCTGGTCAAAGTATTAAAGTGCGTCGCTTGGCGCAGATCGCTCTGCCGCTCACCGCCATCCTTGTCGTAGCAACTCTCATCGGCTCTTTTACAGGTGTCATAGACAATGTTCAGATAGCTTCCGATTTACAAGAAAATCCAGCTGGTCGCAATTCTCTCGGCTTTGAACACCCTAATACTTTTGGCAGTTTTATCTTCGCCATCGTTCTTGCCTGGCTCGTTATCAACTACCGCACAATCAATATCGTCAACACGGTAATTGTCCTTTGTGGAGCAGTCGTAGTATTCGCGGTCAGCGAGTCCGAGACGTATACAATCGCTATTCTTCTGGCTGGACTTTTGCATATTTGTTCCCAAAAACTCCCTGCTCGCTTGCTGGCTTCTGGCTCTCTTATTGCGACAGCAGCAATCAGTGCTTTCAGTTTCTATGCCATGTTTACTTTCGATCCGAAAGTTCCGTGGTGGAACACCTTAGACAGCGTCCTATCCCACCGCCTGACTCTCGCGCGCCATTATTTCCATATTTTCCCCAACACTCTCTTTGGGCAAAGTTTTGAAAGCACCAACATATCGTGGTTTCCTTCCGCAAATGGTCGCCTTGTTGTCGACAATGTATTCAGTCATCTTTGGCTTCAATACGGGATTGTCTCGGCTGTTGTATTCCTTGTTTTACTTCTGGCGATTTTCGTTAAAAGTTTCCGTGAAAATAGGTGGAACGAAGCCAGTTTCGGTATTCTCTTATTCGTTATTGTCGGTTTCGCTGAAGCGACCTCCATCAATTTCTCCGAAAACTATTTTCTCATCGCTGCTTCCGCGCTTATCTTTGGGGCAAGCTTGCGTAGCCTAGAGATGCCACGAACATATAAAACGAAGCAATCCTCAATAATTTCAGGGGAAAATCCTGACGAATGATGGCCGTGTAATATCACTTACAGCTTAGAGTCGGGTAATTGGTATTTGAGACAGATATATTAAAGGGGCATATGATTGTGGAGTTGTACGCCCTGCGCACACATACCCGCTGAGGTAAGGAGAAGAAGTGAGCACTATTCGTGTAGGCATTGTCGGACTTGGCAATTGCGCATCATCTCTGATTCAAGGTGTTGAGTACTATAAGGACGCTTCGCCCGAAGATGTCGTCCCCGGGCTGATGCACGTCCAGTTCGGCGATTATCACGTCTCGGATTTGGAGTTCGTGACGGCGTTTGATGTGGACGCGAAGAAAGTCGGGTTTGATATCGCTGAAGCAATTGAGGCTTCGGAGAACAACACGATTAAGCTGTGTGACGTGCCGACGACGGGCGTGACGGTTGAGCGCGGGCACACCCTCGACGGTCTGGGCAAGTACTACAAGGACACGATTGTTGAGTCGGACGCCGAGCCTGTGGACGTGGTGCAGGTGCTTAAGGATAAGCAGGTTGACGTGCTTGTTTCCTATCTACCTGTGGGCTCGGAGCAGGCAGCTCGCTTCTATGCTCAGTGCGCGATTGACGCAAAGTGCGCTTTCATCAACGCTATGCCAGTCTTTATCGGTTCGACCAAGGAGTGGTCGGATAAGTTTGAGGCTGCCGGTGTGCCGATTATCGGCGACGACATCAAGAGCCAGATTGGTGCAACGATTACGCACCGTGTGCTCGCAAAGCTCTTTGAGGATCGCGGCGTCACCCTTGACCGCACCTACCAGTTGAATGTGGGCGGCAATATGGACTTCAAGAATATGCTTGAGCGCGAGCGCTTGGAGTCGAAGAAGATTTCTAAGACAAATGCTGTGCAGTCGAATTTGCGTGAGCGTCTTGACGACCACAATGTTCATATTGGCCCGTCGGATTATGTGTCGTGGCTGGACGACCGCAAGTGGGCTTTTGTTCGCCTTGAGGGCCGCAATTTTGGTGACGCTCCTGTGTCGCTTGAGTACAAGCTTGAGGTCTGGGATTCGCCGAACTCGGCTGGCATTATCATTGACGCTGTGCGCGCGGCAAAAATTGCTCTTGACCGCGGGATTGGCGGCGAGCTGCTGGCTGCCTCGTCCTATTTCATGAAGTCGCCTATGGAGCAGCGCCCTGACGAAGAGGCGCGCGCTTCAGTCGAGGCCTTTATCCGCGGCGACATTGAGCGCTAATACACCTCATCTTTAGAGAGGGCTTGCCGGCACTTGTTGGCAAGCCCTTTTAACACATAAAAAGAATGCATTCGCACATCACATTGCTTTTTGATACACTCGTCCGTATGGCACGATTACTCGCCTAGTAAGGAGAAAATTATGAAAAAGCTTGCCATTATCCCTGCGCTTCTCGCGCTTCTTGCAGGAACACTCGCCCTGCCCGCTCAAGCAGACGAAACGACCGAAACCGTCTGCGACACCTACTGCGTCAGAGAAAAATACGGTGAGGACGCTAGGATACTTGGTGACGAAGTCATTGAAGTCACCGATCAAGGTTTGACGATTAGACATTCACGCTCAAGCAACGCCGAAAAAGAAGGTCAAATCGTCTATCGCCTCTACAATCGCGTCAGCGGAGAACATTTGTATACGACTGATAAAAACGAAGTTCAGACACTTGCCAAATTTTTGAAAACTGAGCAAGCTTGCTTTGAGGGTGAAAAACTAGTTGAATGCCCCAACAACAAGACAGATTGGAATTATGAAGGTGTTGCGTGGGTTGGCGGAGAAACAACAACTACTGACCCCGTAGTCCGCCTGTACAATCCTGTTCTCGGAGACCACCACTACACATCCGATCAAAACGAAATTAATGTTTTGACGTCACGGTATGACTGGATAAATGAAGGAACCGTCTTTTTTGAAGCAGCTCTTACTGAAGGCACTGTTTCTGTTTACCGCCAGTACAATCCTGGGCTTAGGGTAGGCGCTCATCTTTTCACAGTAGACAAGAATGAATACGATATCAATAATGCGAAGAATGGTTGGCAAGGCGAAGGCACTTCGTTTACCGTCTATCCGTATACGGAATCTTGTTCGGTCTCTTCCGTGCCGAACACCGATAGTTCAGAACCACCAAAAAGTTATTACCGAATCGTTGAGTGTGCTGAAGACGAACGCTTCACGACCTCAACTATTCCCTTCGGCTTTTTACCCTAGTCGCTGAATCTTCTATTAACCCTAATCATCAATGAGGGGCAGGTTTTATGAAGCCTGCTCCTCATTTTTATTGTCAGTGCTGTCTTTGCGGCAGCGATAGATTGTGAAAGCACCGACAGCAACGCCTACTCCCAGCATTCCTAGGGCGATTGCGGGACCAATAGTATCCTCTGGCTCTGCTTCGTCATCAGGTGTAGTTTCGGATTGAGTCACGCGTACCGATACACTCATGTTTGCGTGCGCCAGCGAAGAAGCGTAACTGCCTACGGCTGGCGGCGTTATATTGCTAGAAATGGCAATCCCTAGACCCGCGGCCACCGCAAAGACAAGAACTCCTACAATCAA
The DNA here is from genome assembly GCA_017539125.1 of Actinomycetaceae bacterium. Taxonomy (GTDB): domain Bacteria; phylum Actinomycetota; class Actinomycetes; order Actinomycetales; family Actinomycetaceae; genus RUG11864. The sequence continues at coordinate 69,332 of JAFYHO010000054.1, forward strand.
CTTACGCCGTATCTTTATGTCTGTATTCATATCAATCTCTATATTTCTATTCATATTTTCAGGCTACGAAAAAGCCACAGCGTGCCGCCAGCCTTTCCTGTGCGCCCACGGAGTAATACACTCCCACCAGCCCAAAAACAGCTCTCCCACCCCTACGCCCTAAGAAAACATTCTCCTCATTGCGAGACTTGCTGGATTACCAGCAGGCCCCTTTTGGTATCGCTTTTTGTGGGAAAGTGATACCATTTACTTATGGCAATGACTTTGCGAATTGAAAAAGAAGATAAAGCGCTTTTGGAAAAGATTGCCCGAAGGCGCGGAATGTCGCGCCAAAAAACCATTCTTCAACTCGTCCGCGAAGAAGGCGAGCGCCTCAATTTACACGAAAACCCTTTCACAGCAATACCCCGCATTTCCTCTACTCTCTCTAGCCACGATGCGCTCAACGACGAACGGAAACCCTACTGATGCGCCTGTATATAGATACCTCGGCCGCAATGAAACTCTTTCTCGACGAAGCCGATTCTGATGCGTGCGCAGACACACTATTCTCGGTGCTGAAAAAGGGTGGCGAACTTATCGCCGCGACATGGATGCTTGCAGAACTATCGTCCGTCATGCGACGCATGTATTCCGTCGATTCCATTGACGGTCTTGATGTGTTTCTCAAACAATGCACACTTATTGAAACAGACGCGAAGCATATCAACCGCGTTCGCGGCGAAAAATGGAAACTACGCAGCGCCGACGCGCTTCATCTTGCCTGTGCCCTCGATGCAGACGCCACGCACATACTCACCTACGACAAGGAGCTCGCCTCGGCAGCCCGCAAGCACAACATCACGCCCACCACCGCCCACTAAGAGAGCTCCGCAAGCCTCCTACCTGCACTACTTCCTGTTCTGCTCGTCATTACAGGAAAGACCAGCGACGAAGGTACTCGCAGATAACCTTTGAGGGGCTTGGTGTTTTCCGCCAAGCCCCCTCTTTTTATTTGTAATTAAGAGGTGATTTTCTTGTAGATATCGCTAATCGTTTCGAAGTGCTCCACGTGTCCATGGCGAGTATTGAACGTATCCTCGCCACAATAGACAAGAAAACGCTCATCTGGCGTTAAACCAAAATCGTCACCCAAAGCGTCAAGATGTACAAACCCCTCAGGCTTGTATGTGTGAGACGATTTGATTTCTATTCCTGCAACAGCCTGCAGTCCGCGAGAAACAACAAGGTCGATTTCGCGCCCATTAGAGTCTTGCCAATAATAAAAATCCGGCTCTACACCAGCATTGAGATACTGTTTAGCCAACTCGACAATAACCGCGTTTTCGTAGAGCTCACCTTTCATGTCACCCGAACGATAATCGTCAGGCGAAGTAAAACCAAGAAGATGGCAGGCAAGCCCCGTATCCCAAAAATACAATTTGGGCTTTTTGACAAGACGCTTGCTGAGGTTTTTATGCCACGGGTTCAGACGGAAAATAATGTAACTTTCCTCCAACGCCGAAAGCCAATTATTGACGGTTTTGACACTGACACTACTGGCAGCAGCCAAAGCCGACAGATTAAGTGGAGAACCGATATGGGTGGCACACAGTCGGAGGAATGTCTGAAAAGACGACAGGTTACGCACGCCCAACTCTGTGCGAACATCTCGCTCGCAATACGTCTGAACATAGCTGGGATAGTAGTCAAGCGGCGACATATCCGAACTGTAAAGACGCGGATAGCTACCGGTAAAAACCCAATCATCAATAGAACTGGGCGGCTCAGGAACTTCGTTGTATGCGAGAGGGAGTAGGCGAAGCACTCCCACTCGCCCTGCAAGGGACTGCTGGATGGACTGGGAAAGAAGAAAATTCTGTGAACCAGAAAGAATAAAACGCCCCGGCTCAGACGAATTGTCAATGCGCTCTTGGAGATATGAGAAAAGTTCTGGGACACGCTGGGCTTCATCGAGAATAACAGGCTGACCTATAGAGTCCAGAAAAAATCGCGGGTCATCCACTATTCGTTTGCGAATATCAGGTGTTTCCAGAGAATAATACGCATATGAGGGGAAATGATTTTTCAGCAGCGTTGTTTTCCCGCTCTGACGTGGACCAGTCAAAGATACTGCCGGAAAAGAGCGCAAGAGCTCTTCTAAACGCGTAGACAGATGCCGCTCAATGCTCCTGTTCATACAAGCCTCCTACCTGCACTACTTCCTGTTTTGCATAAAGTCTACTTCCTGTTTTGCATAAAGTCTACTTCCTGTTTTACATAAAGTCTACTTCCTGTTTTGCATAAAGTCTACTTCCTGTTTTGCACAAACTACTTTGCAGCATTCGTGAGGATAGTGTTTTATCGTAAAACGAGGTGGATTTATTGCAAAACAATATAGTTTTATTGACAAACGATAAAAGTGTGCTAGAGTTGTCGGCGAGGGTAGCTCTGACTGCCCCCACAACGACCGATACAGAAAAGGAATGGACATGAAACAACGCGAATTAGCACTGGCCTTGAAAGTCGCCGACATTGTCGCTTTAGCGTGCTCTATCGCAGCCATCTTTTACCTTGTCAACAAAATCGGACTTCTCCTCACCTCTGTCGAGGGCAACGCAGGATCCCTACTGCGCCACGCTGCCCTACCTTTCGGCATTCTCACGTGTATTCCGCTTATCGTCATTGCGGCACTCTCGTGGAAACTTTTCAACGAACTAGCACACGACAACTCCTTCTGCCCCGAAAACGCTGGGCGCCTACGCACAATCGGGCTCATCGCCTTTGCAGAAGCCCTCTTATTCATATTCGCCGCCGCAGTCATAGCGATTTTCGGAAGTATCAGCCTCGACGCATTCGCCGATTTCGCCGTCATCATTATTGCGTGCGGCGCATTTGCCGTCGTGTGCTTCACCCTCAGCCACCTCTTTGCCAAGGCGAGCGCCCTGCAAGACGAAAACGATTTGACGGTTTAGAGGTGCGTCATGGAAATCAAAGTCAATCTCGACCGTGTGCTCCTCGAGCGCAAAATGACCCTCACGCAGCTGTCAGACAAGGTCGGAATCACTATCGCCAATCTTTCCAACCTGAAAACCGGCAAAGCCAAAGCAATACGCTTCACCACACTTGCAGCCCTGTGCGAAACGCTCGACTGCCAGCCATGTGACCTCCTTGAATACACGGAAAGCGCATAACTCCAATCCGTCATTGCGAGGAAGCCCAAAGGGCTGACGAAGCAATCTCTACTGGGAGATCGCCACGTCGGCGCGGAGCGCCTCCTCGCGACGACGGTGGGAGAAAAGAAAGGACACCCACCATGACTACCCCAGCGTCAGCCACGCCAGAAACAGGGAATCTCACCCCGGAAGCCCCGCAAAATCCGCAAAACGCCCCCACGAATCCCGTCCCCGCGCATAACACTATGCCTCCGCAAGGGATGCCACCCCAGGGAACAGCACCGCAAGGCACACCGCACTACGCCTACATTCTGCCGCCGCAGCAAGCACCACAGCCGCGCGAACCCATTCCTTTCAGCCGTGCAGACTGGCTCATTTTTGCCCTCGCTGGCATTGAAGCCCTCATCTTCATCATCGCATTCAATATCGGCGGCAATGACGCGATGTACGGGCTGCCGGGCATTGGGCTCACCCTTATGATTTACGCACATCTAGGATTCGTTGTCCTCGCGCTACGCGGCAAGGCACGCTACGACCGCACCACTATTTTCCTCATCGCCGCAACCCTGCTGCTCGGCGCCTTCCCCACTATCTACGGCAACCATACCCTGCGATTCCTCAATCTTCTTATTGTCTGGGTGCTCATGATTTTCACGACCTTCCTTATGTCGAATATTTGGGAATCGGCAAAAATGCGCCTGACCCCTTTCATCTGCGCATTCACCACGTGGTTCCTCTCGATTTTCGTCCATATCGCCCGCCCTCTCGATGCAGTGCGCGCCTTTGTGCGCACACGCGAAAAGGGCAATTCAAAGAAAATCCTTCCTGTAGCTCTCGGCATTCTGCTTGCTGGCACAGTACTCGCTATCGTCCTGCCGCTGCTCTTTTCTGCCGACGCTATCTTCGCTAAAGGATTCTCTGACACTCTCGGCTCCCTCTTTTCTTTCGACGCTCCCACTCTCATCCTGCGCAGCGTCACCCTCATCGTCATGTGGCCCGCCTTTTTCGGCGTGCTTTGGGGGCTTGCCCGCACATCAAAACCGAATCAGACAGTCACATCGACCGCTTCGAGCTTTGCTCGCGCACTCCGCCTACCTGCAACAACGGCACTTATTGTGCTGGGCACTCTCGTCCTCGTCTATGCCGCCTTCATCTGGGTGCAGGCAGTTTATCTCTTTGGGGGGCGCACGGAAGCCATAGCTGCCGGCAGTTACAGCGAATACGCGCGCTCTGGCTTCTTCCAACTGGTCGCCGTCGCCGCTATTAACCTCGCTGTGGCGCTCCTCGCCGCCTACTCTGCGCACAACCGCCGCACCACCGACGGGGGTCTATCTCCCTCGCCGACGCCTGTTGTGCTTGTGCGGGTAGGGGTTATCCTGCTTCTTATTCAGACAGCCGTCATCCTCGTAAGCGCCTTTAAGCGCATGAATTTGTACGTTGACGCTTATGGTTTGAGCCTGCTGCGTATCTTGACCTACCTCGGCATGGCTTTTATTGCCGTGTGCCTGATCATCGTTTGCCTCTACACTTTCCGCGCTCAAACACCTGTTTTCGCAGCTACTTTTGTTGCGGGTGTCGTCCTGTGGGCAGCTTTCAATCTCATCAATCCCGAGATGCGCATTGCCACCTATAACGTCGAGCATTACCTCAGCGGGGATATGAAAGAGTTTGACGTGAACTATTTCTGGGATTTTTCCCCAGCGGTAGCGCCCACCATTGAAGAATATCGACGCCACGAGGTTTCGCACATCGCTGACGAGGTGCTGGAACACTATCGAGACGAGGTAAAGGAGTCGCCGTGGCAGGCGTGGTCGCTGGCTTTCTTAAACAATGACAAGGATTAATGCCCGCACGTAAGGAAAATCTCTTGTAGAATACCCCCGTGCGGAGCTTCGCCGTCCAATGCTGGTTGGGGTCGCCGCGCGGTTCAATAAGTCCTTACATCTAAGGAGAATATAGATGAAAATTACGAAAGCAGCTTTCGCAACTCTGGCTGTCGCAGCTCTCGCTCTTGGCGGTTGTAGCGATTCGACTAGCGGAGACGCAAACAAAGATACAGCAGGCGATGCAGCATACACAGTCGGTGTTATCCAACTCGCCCAGCACCCCGCACTTGACGCCGCCACCAAAGGCTTCGAGGAGAAATTGACTGAACTTATTGAAGCGGACGGCAAAACCGTCACCATCGAGGTTCAAAACGCAAGTGGAGATTCGGCAACAGCCGCAACCATTGCTAACGGTTTCGTCTCCGATAATGTTAACCTCATTATGGCAAACGCAACCCCAGCTCTACAGGCAGCCGCTCAGGCAACCACTGACATTCCGATTCTCGGCACGTCTGTGACCGATTATGGCGCAGCGCTCGATATCGAGGGTTGGACTGGAACTGGTTCGACTGGTTTCAATATTTCTGGCACCTCTGATCTTGCTCCTCTGGACAAGCAGGCAGATATGGTTAAGGAACTCGTCCCTGACGCAAAGAAAGTCGGCATTCTTTATTCTTCTTCTGAAGCTAACTCGGTTTACCAGGCCGAAGAGATGAAAAAGAATCTTGAAGGTCTTGGCTACGAAGTCGAGTTCTTCACTGTTGCCGATAGCAATGACATCGCTGCCGTCACACAAAAGGCTGTGGATTCGTCTGACGTTCTCTACATTCCTACCGATAACACACTTGCTTCTGCTGCAGAAACCATCGACGCAGTGACAGGTCCTGCTAAGAAGCCCGTTATCGCTGGCGAGTCTGGTATTTGTGAAGGCGCAGGCTTGGCAACTTTGTCGATTGACTACTACGATCTTGGCGCTAAGACTGCCGAAATGGCATACGAGATTCTCGTCAAGAACGCAGATCCTTCGACAATGGATATCCAGACTGCTGACGCAACGAAGAAGCAGTACATGGCTGAGCGCGCTGAAGCTCTTGGTATTACTATTCCCGACGACTACGAAGCAATCGTGGTTGAAGAAGAAGAGTAATAGCGCGATTTAGTAGCTTATTACATAGCCATTTGCAAGGCTGGTTGATACTCTAGGGTGTCAGCCAGCCTTGCTTGTATTAGAATGCGGGAGTGCAGTTTTTACTTTCGTTCTTCAACGCGCTTCCTGGCGCTGTCGCCCAAGGAATCATTTGGGGCATTATGGCAATCGGGGTCTATCTGACGTTCCGCCTGCTCGATTTTCCTGATTTGACTGTTGACGGCTCTTTTGCAACTGGTGGCGCAATCACAGCAATTCTTGCCACGCAAGGTGTCAGTTTGTGGATTTGCGTTCTGCTTGGTTTCCTCGTTGGTTGTTTAGCGGGCTTGATGACGGGCATTTTCCACACGAAGTTTGGTATTCCCGCGATTTTGGCGGGTATTTTGAGCCAGTTGGCGCTCTACTCTATCAACCTGCGGATTTTGGACAATAAAGCAAATCAGCCGCTCAATGCGCGCAATTACAATTTGATGCTTTCGCTTAACGAACCCGAATGGGCCATTGTGGTTTCTGGGCTTTTCTCCCTCGTCCTTATCGTCATCTTGTACTGGTTCTTTGGGACAGAGCTGGGCAGCGGTATTCGCGCAACGGGAACGAACCCAGCGATGTCTCGCGCAAATGGTATCAACACGAGCCGTAATACGATTATTGGCTTGGTTCTTTCTAATGGTCTTGTGGCGCTCTCGGGTGCTTTGCTGGCACAGTATCAGGGTTTTGCCGATGTGAATATGGGTCGCGGCGCTATCGTTATCGGTTTGGCTGCCGTCATTATCGGCGAAGTGCTTTTGGGTAAGATTTTCAAGAATTTTGGTTTGCGTCTGCTCACCTGCGTGGTTGGCGGCGTTCTCTACTATGTCGTTATTACTTTGGTTTTGCGCATGGGTTTGAACGCGAACGATTTGAAGCTTTTGACGGCTTTGGTTGTTGCTATTTTCCTTGGTGTTCCGTATTGGAAAGAAAAAATGGCAATCAGACGCTTGGGGATAGAGAATGCGAAACGCGCCGCTACCGCAAGCGTGCCAGCCTCGCAGCCGGCACAGGCACCCGCTGTATCTGCTACCGAGGGGGTTGCATAATGCTACGTCTTATCGATGTTCATAAGACCTTCAATCCGGGCACAATCAACGAAAAGAAAGCGTTGAACGGCATCGACCTCACTCTCGAGGACGGAGATTTCGTCACCGTCATCGGCTCGAATGGCGCGGGAAAATCGACTGTGCTCAATATGATTGCCGGTGTTTACCCTATCGACAGCGGAAGTATTCTTATTGACGATAAGGACGTCACTCGCCTGCCCGAGCATAAGCGCGCAAAGTATTTGGGGCGCGTTTTTCAAGACCCGATGACGGGTACGGCACCCGATATGGAGATTCAAGAGAATCTGGCGATTGCGGCTCGTCGTGGAAAGACACGCACGCTGATGCCAGAAATTAGGCGCGCTGAACGCGAGACTTACCGCGAGCTTCTTGCCACCCTCGGTTTGGGTTTGGAGACTCGTCTCAGCTCGAAGGTTGGTCTGCTTTCGGGCGGCCAGCGCCAAGCTATCACCCTGCTGATGGCGACTTTCAAGAAGCCGAAGCTGCTGCTGCTGGACGAGCATACTGCCGCCCTTGACCCGAAAACGGCACGCAAAGTTCTCGATATGACCCGCGATATTGTCGAGCGTGACAGGCTAACGACCTTGATGATTACCCACAATATGGCAGACGCTATCGAAATGGGCAATCGTCTTATCATGATGAATGACGGGCAAATCATTTTTGATGTGCGTGGCGAAGAAAAGAAGAATTTGACGGTTGAGGTTCTGTTGAACAAGTTCAAGGAAGCTGCCGGCGAAGCCCTCGACAACGACCGTATGCTCTTGTCGGCCCAATAATCCTTCTCCCGTCATTGCGAGGAGTGACCGAAGGGAACGACGAAGCAATCTCCCCCAACCGTCGTTGCGAGCGAGCGTTAGCGAGCGTGGCAATCAATACCGACGTGATTGCTTGCGTTGCGTAAGCTAGCAGTAATGGACTATTGATTGCCGCGTCGCAGGCGGAGCCTGCTCCTCGCAATGACGTGGGGTGGGTTTGGTGCGTCCTCGCGACGACGGGCACTAGGGGCGGGGGCGGTCGGCGAGGGAGCGGGCGAGTAGCCACCATGCTCCCGCGACGAGCCAGATAAAGACGACGAAAACTAGCTGAACAGTCGTGGAGAAACCGTCAGGTGGCAACACGGCAATGCATAAAAGCGCCGCCGCGCACTCAGCTACGTTAAAAAGAACATCGTAGAGAGAGAAAGCCCGCCCGCGATACTCGTCAGCGGTATCTGCCTGCACAATCGAATCAACCGCAATCTTCGCCCCTTGAGCACCAACACCAAAAATGAAGAGCCCAACGGCTAAAAGCACTGGCTGTGGACGTATCGCCACAAGAATTTGCCCGATACTGCCTCCTATCAGGCACACGACAATCCATAGGGATGGTTTAATTTTTTCGTGCGCAATCGGCGTGATAAAGACCGAAG
>JAFYHO010000055.1 GCA_017539125.1 Actinomycetaceae bacterium
CGCATGGCGCGTCATCCAAGAAACAGGGGCAGACGTACAAGTGATTGGCCTTGCCAAGCGCCTCGAAGAAGTCTGGCTACCAGGCGAAGAATTCCCCGTCATCTTCCCGCGCACCTCGCCGGCGCTCCGCCTGCTCCAACACCTACGCGACGAATCCCACCGCTTCGCCATTACGCACCACCGCAAACGTCGCACGCGCGCCATGAAACGTAGCGCCCTCGACAGTATCGACGGGCTCGGCGCGGCAAAACAAAAAGCACTGCTCAAAGCATTCGGCTCAGTTGCGCGCATCCGCGAGGCAAGCGAGGAAGAACTCCAAGCCGTGCCAGGGATAGGGCCTGCACTTGCTGCAAAGATTGCTGAGGGGGTGGAGTAATAACATTTCGTCATTGCGAGGGAGCAACGCGACCGAAGCAATCAATAGTCCATTGTTGCGTGCGTTGCAACGCTGACAATTGTCCATTATTGATTGCTTCGTCGGACGCTGGGCGTCCTCCTCGCACAACGAGGAACGGAAGCCCCGAGGGAGCTTGCACAACGAGGAGCGAAAGGTCCGTGAAAGTTCACTTTCACGAGACTGTAGCGACGAAGTTGCGAGAGGGAGCGCACGACAAGGAACGAAACCCCGAGGAAGCTTGCTTACTCGAGGGTGTAGTGACGAAGTCGCCGAAAGTGAGCGAAGCGAACGAACAGCGACCGAACACACTCGAGGGTGGAGTGACGATGTTGTTGTAAGTGAGCGAAGCGAACGAACAATCAATAACGGACAGTTGTTAGCTTCGCAACGCAAGCAATAATGGACTATTGATCGCCGCGTCGCGCCAGAGGCGCTCCTCGCGATGACGAGGTGGATAGATTGCTTCGCTTTGCTCACATTGAGTGGCAGCTGGGCTTAGAATTAGGGGGCGAGCAAGGAGGCACGACAATGGCACCACGGAAAAAGAGCGCCGGCACGACAGCGAAAACCGCAGTAAAAACAACTTCTGCACAATCTCAAGGCTTTGGCGGGCACTCCCCTAATCCTGCACCCTATGCGGAAATCGGGCGTATCTGTATCACGAATATCGCCCCCGTCCATGAGGGTGGCTCGTGGCCCGTCAAAGGAACAGAAAACGAAGCTTTCCCTGTTCACGCCGATGTGTTCCGCGAGGGGCACGACCTTTTCGGCGCTGAAGCTGTCCTTGTCAATCCCGAGGGCGAGGAAGTTCAAGCCCGCCCGATGTACGATATCGCCCCTGGCTTGAATCGCCATGAGGCATGGCTGACCCCAACCTCGCCAGGTAAATGGCAGTTTTTTGTGCGCGCGTGGTCTGACCCGCTGGGCACATGGCGGCATAACGCCGAGGCGCGTATCGGCGCGAATACCGATATTGAGCTGGTCTTTCTTGAAGCCGACGCGCTGCTTGCTCGTCTCGAGCCTCAACTCACCAAGGCCAAAGAGCGCACTGCTCTCAAAAAAATTCGCGCCGCCGTCAACAATGCAGACCTCAGCCCGCACGAGCGCTTTGCCGAAGCGACCTCGGCGAGCGCCTACGAACTTTTCAACGCCTATCCCCTGCGTGAACTCGTCACCGAAAGCGCCCGTTTCCCCGTCAATGTTGACCGCGAGCGCGCCCTGTACGGCTCATGGTACGAGTTCTTCCCGCGCTCTTGCGGAGCACACAAAAATAAAAAAGGCGAATGGGTTTCGGGCACATTTAAGACCGCCGCGAAAGAGCTCGACCGCGTGGCAGAGATGGGCTTCAACGTCATCTACCTGACGCCCATTCACCCGATTGGCCTGACGAATCGCAAGGGTAAGGACAACACTCTCGTCGCCGCCCCTGAGGACCCGGGCTCGCCGTATGCTATCGGCTCGGAAGTGGGCGGGCATGACGCTATCCACCCTGACCTTGGCACGGAAAAAGATTTTGCGGATTTCGTCGCCGCAGCGCGCGCCCACGGCATGGAAGTCGCTATCGATTTCGCGCTGCAATGCTCGCCCGACCACCCGTGGCTGACCGAGCACCCCGAATGGTTCACCACACGCGCGGACGGCACGATTGCTTTCGCGGAGAACCCGCCGAAGAAATACCAAGACATCTACCCCATCAACTTCGACAACGACCCTGAGGGCATTTACGCAGAAATTTGGCGCGTTTTGGAGCTGTGGATTGAGCGTGGCGTAACGATTTTCCGCGTCGATAACCCCCACACAAAGCCCGTCGCCTTCTGGCAACGCCTACTGGGACAAATGCGTGAAGAGCAC